>JANYGM010000224.1 GCA_025362415.1 bacterium | reverse complement strand
GCCGTAAGTTGCGCCCCTAATAGAGAGTTTGGAGAAAAAACCGACATTAAAGCCCATTAGTTTGAGTTGTGCTTTATTTGTTTCACGTGTACCACTAGCGTATAAGCCTTCTAAAATCTGCTCCTCATTGCTTAGTTTTCTTTGTGGTGCTACTTCTTGTATTAGCTCCCCTTGCGCTACGCTTGGGCTGGGGGCTACTTCATTTGTTGGCGTTTCTTCTTCAAGTGCCTCAATACGTTGTTCGTGGTCTGTGAGGGTTTCTCCTATTTGCTCAATGCTTTCATTGATTTCATAGATACTTTCCTGTAATGACGCTACAAGCAACTGTGATGCTTCATTAGCCGCCTCAAAGTCATTTTTTTTGGCTTCTTTGAGAATTTCATCTGCTTTTTGTAGCTTTTCGGGCAAGTCAATGGTGGTGATGCCTTTGACTTTCATAAATGCCTCGTGGTCAAGGTCAGCGTTTGCGGCTGCACTTGCTTTTCTTTCTGTATTTTCCATTTTTTTTACTTATTTAAGTAGTTCATCAATTTTTTTGTCCAAAATTCTATACAAATCAACGGCAAGTGAAAGTATTTTATCTTTTGGAATTTCTTTTTTATCTTTCTGTGGCAAATTAGTAAGCCTTACGTTAATATTTTTTGTGGCTAATTTCTCTAATTGCTCACGAGAAAACACATCAATACGTATTTTTGGCTTTGTGGCAGCTAATATTTGGCTATCAGAAAGCGTTTTTGCCTCTTCAATAGCTTTTGGGCTATCAGCCTGTTGTATCATTTTTTGGCGTACTTCTTGCGCTTCTTTGGCACGTTTTTGTGCGTTGAAGTCTGCAATAATGTTTTTACATTGCTCAATGCCTGTACTTGCGCCTGCGCTTGTACTTTTGCCTGTGTCGTTGCTATCAGTCGTTTTTGGCGTTTCTTTTGGCGCAACGGCAACTGGTGCAGGTTTTTTAGGCTCTTTTTTAGGTGCATCTTTGAAATTTCTAGCAGCAATTTTTAGCTTTTCAGCTTTTTGTTCTGCATCAAGATAGCCTTCTTTGTGCATTTCTTCAATATCTGCCACGAGTTGGTCATATTTTTTTTGTGTCATTATTTTAGTTTGTTTATTGTTTCTAATTTTTTGATTACTTGCTTTACTTTTTCATCTTTGGGATTTAGTTTTAAAATTCTTTTGAGTTTTTTTATATGCTCTGCAATAGAAAGTTTTGGTTTGTCCGTTTTATTGTTTACATTTGCTTGTCCTGGCAACGTGTTAGACGTTAGAGTGGGGGAAGCATTGTTTTTAGTGTAAACTTTTTCAAGACTTAGCATCAGCTCCTCAGGACTTTTTTTCTCTCCTATCTTAAATTTTATCATAGTAAGCACAGGTACTTTTTTAGTGTGTTTCTCTTTGCTCTCTCTTTGCTCCTCAATTACTAAAATAACGCCATTTGTACGCTTTACATAGGCTATCATAGGGAATTTATTTTTTTTAGACAACCCACCCACAAACACTTTATCATAATTTCCCACTACATCAGGTATTTTCTTAAAATCCTCCAAAGTAATAGGCTCTTGCCCATGCAGCTCTTCACTTGCTTTGCCGTGATTTTTTAGGATATGTTTGATAGCATAGTTATCTAGCACACGTTCAAAGCCTGTAAGGTCAATGTTAGTAGCTTGTTTGATAGCTACTGCTTGGGCATCTTCTACCACATCATAAACCACGCTTTTTAGTTCGTTTGATGTTGGGTTTTCTTGTACCCACGCTACAAGCTCACTAATAGTTTTTGGGTCTTCCTTTGATGTATCTACTTGTTCGTTTGCTGTAGTATTTTTTGGTGCTTTTTTCTCCTCAACAACAACGGCAGAAAGCCCTGTATTTGTGCTATTAGGTGAAATGATTTTACCAATATTTGCCTTTGTCCAATACTCCACGACATCAAACAAACTCAAAGGAAACTCTATTTTACCGTCAGAAAGTAGTATAAATGGTTTATCTTCATACGCATCTTTATATGTACCGTTGGCACTTGTTGGGTGTTTTGAGGAAAAATCAAATTCCATTTGAAGTATGATTTTTTCACCTTTTACTTTGTATTCTTTTGTGAAAATATCTTTTTCAAAATCCATTTTGCCACCGCCAAACTTTTGTAAAGCAGTTTTTAGTTTATCATTTTTTATATCTTTAAGCATAAAAGATATAATGCGTTTATGATATTCTCCTAATTCGCCAATGCCTTCTGACAATTTACCATATTTCTTTTTTTCAAATTTCTCATCTTCTTCTTTGTCGTTCATAAAAACTAAAAGGTCGTATGCAAATTCTATGTTGCCAAAAGACAAATATTGTTCAGCAAATTCAGCAAATACTTTTTTAAATCCGTCTGTTTGGGTTACAACTTCAAATTCTGTATTATTTTTGCCAACATTGTTCTTATTAAATCCGTTTTTTTCTTTTGCTTTTTGGTAGATTTTTTTCAATGTATCCCAAATAGCATCAGACGACAAAATTTCTCCACTTTTATTTTTTACGGCAAACAAATCAAAATAATAGCTGGACGGCATCTCTTCAATGTATGCAAGCGTATCTGGGTGTGGGTGTAGGCTGGCAAACCAACTAGCCGCAACAGTTCTTTTGTAGTTTTTAATGTTCATATACGCCATTAAAAGCGTTTCTAACACATCTAGTTTGCACGCATTTAAGGTTGAAAATGCTTTTTTCTCTTCAACAACAACGGCAGAAAGCCCTGTATTTTTGCTATCAATAGCATAAGTACAAGGTTTCCTGCCGTATTTGGTAAGCATTTTGTTTATTATTTCTTTGCGCACATTATCATAGGTGCGCAAGGCGTTACTTGCATCACCTATGTTGTCTGCGCAAAACAAACGAGAAAGGTCTAAACTAGTATAACGTCCCCCAAAAGTTCCCTGAATGTTGTTGGTACTTTTTTCTCTGAATTTTCTTTCAAGTCCTTTGGTTTTTTCGTCAAATTCTCCGTAGGCTTGGCTGATTTCTTTTCTTTTGTCGTTTTCATTGGTTTTTTGTGTTTGGTGGAAAAATGAAATAGAAAAAAATGTTTGTGTTTTTTCTGTTTTTACTTCTGTAAAGATAGTAAAATCTTCAAATACAACCAAAATTTCTTTTTCTATTGTAAAAACGTCCTTTTCTTCTAAATCCTCAAAGACAAAAGTAAATTCTGGCATCAAAATAAAGCCGTTTTCAAATTCTTTTAGGTAGTTCTCTTCATCATCTAGCAAAGTTTGTGCTATTTCTTTTGGTATTTTGTGCTTTACAATAAACGCATCTTGCCTAAAATCTTGGGCAAAGTGTGTCAAAGCGCAAATTTTCTCCCATTTGTCGCCACTATTTG
>JANYGM010000208.1 GCA_025362415.1 bacterium | reverse complement strand
CAGTACCTAATTCATAAGATTTTAGGTCAATAGACTCACCTAAGTCATTTTCTATGATTATTCTAATTTTTGTCATAAGAGTTTTTTTCGTAAAGTTACATAAAAATCAATATATTTGCAACGGAACTTTTACAGCAACAACGCATTCATAGAAACGACATTGCCACTTGTTAGGTGTTCCATATTCACATTTCTAGAAATATCTACAAGTAATATTTGCAAGCCTTGTACCTGCTTAGAGTCCGACAAACATATATCAGATGGGGTAAGCGTGTCTATGCCCTTAATCAGCAGTTTTTTTGCTTCTGTAAGTCTTTCTGCAGGCGTTTTGACTAGAACTTCATTAGCGTTTTCGCTAGTGTGCTTTGCCAAACAAGAATTCAAAGGCAAAGTTTCCTGTTTCTTCGTCCCAGTCTCTTGGGTTGTAATTTTGGTTACCATTAGTTTTTGATTTTAGAGTTTGTTTTTCTGCGTAATTGTCGTCTAAATACCTTTTTTGTGATAGAAATGTACTTGCCATAGGTTGGTATTTTCTATTTTCCTTTTGATTGTCAGGGCGGCTCACATAGTTATCAAGCCCCTCCATAATAATTTCTCGTTCCTTATCTTTGATTTTTAGCCATTTTTTTTCAGCCTCACTTTTCCCTTCTTTTTTCTGATATTTTTCCCAAAATTCAGAAAACGGAATTTGGTAGGTTTCTCCCATTGGAATATTATCATTATTTGCCTTTATTTTCCCTTCTGTTGCTGTTTCTGTTTCTTTAGTTGTTATAGAATATATCTTGTCTATTCCGCTGATTTTTGCGTGTTTATTATTTTCACTTTGAAAATCAAAGTCGGACAAATTTTCAACTTCTACCTTATTTTCAGCTAAGGACAAGTTTATTTTTTCTGGAATTTCAGAAAAATATTCTTTCAACTCGTCAAATTCTTTTTGAAAAAAAGACTCGGCAGTTTTATTTTCAAAAACACTGCCCCCTGAATTTTCCTCTTTGTGTATTTCTTCTTTGGTTATCTCTGTATGTATAGTAAAGTCCTTTTTGTCCTTTACTATGGTAACCTCCTTTTCGTCCTTTATGTAAAGTCCTTTTTGTCCTTTACGTAAAGTCCTTTTTGTACTATACGTAAAGTCTGTTTTGTCCTTTATGTAAAGTTCATTTAGTGCTTTATTAAGAGCCACTTCATTAAGGGAGTACCAAGTACACCTGTCCATATCAGTATAAAAAAACACTAATGCTTTTTCTTCACTAACATTATTTTTGCTTTTGCCTTTTTTGTATGCAATATTAGCCAAAGCTCCCTCAAATTCTTTTTCAGAAAAGCCCAATTTTTCTATCCAACTGTCGCCTGCAACATATTTAGGGTGGTTACAAGGCGACTTGAATTTATAGAATTTCCCATTGGTACTTCCTGCGCAGTAATATATCACTTGCTGCAACAGGATTGTAGCATTGATAGTACCAGCTATTTTTCTAAGTTCGGGGCGATAGGGTATAATATTTCTATCAGTACCTATTATATCTACAATGTTCATAGTTATACAGTTTGCAGAATTTCATTTCTTTTAGTTTCTTGTGCTTTTGCTCTTAATTCGGCAAGAAATTTTGTATAATCCTTAGCAAATTCTTCTAATTCTCTTAGCACATTTTCATTTTGTGTACGCCCAGAAATTACGTTATGAATCACCTGCTTTTCTTTGTATGATTTATTGTACACATCACTTATAATTGTAGCAGCGTTTCGTCGTAGAATGGGCAATATTTCATCAACACGCATCAAAAACATTTCTTTGGCGAAAGCATTTTCTTTGCTTTTTTGGTTTACCGACCTTTTTCTGATAATTGTTTTCATGGGAATATAATTATTTTTTACAATTTGTTTGTATTTGCAATATTTTTGTAATATATTTGCATCTATATATTTGGAATGTTTAGAAGCATTACAGAACATCTAGTATTGCACAAATATATTACAAATAAATTGTAAAAACAAGATTTTTGTAAAAAATTTTCAAAAGTATTTCATTAACCCTAAAAACAGATAATAAAAATGGAAAATTCCGTGAATGAACGAGTTCTACAACTGCGTCAAGCGTTGGGACTTAAAAGAACAGAGTTTGCGAAAAAATGTAATATTCTTCAGCAAACAGTTTCAATGGTAGAAGCAGGAGGCTCAAAACCTTCTTATGAGGTTTTGCGTGCAATGATAGAACATACCAAAGTTAATCCTCTTTGGCTTATGATAGGAGAGGGCAGTATGTTTTTGGAGGGAGAGTTGGCGGATTATACACCACCAGAAAAAAAGTCTAATGAAGTTTTTCAAGAAAACAATCTTTCCATTATTGTGCAGGAGCAAAAGGAGAATATTACACGTTTATATAGTATCATTGACAAGTTGATAGCAAAGGGTAGGCTGTTTTCGCTTGGTGGTTTGTCATTTAATTAGTTCTATATTTTTTTTTGCTAATAAAGTAACAAATTCGGAAACAGCAGGACGCAAAAGTGCGTCTATAACATCTACAAATGGGTAAGTTCCGGACTGGGGCTCATTACAAATAAAAAAACGCTTGCATTACTGCAAGCGTTTTTTTATTCCTGTGTAGCATTTTTCACTTTGAAATGAAATCAATTTTATAATGTGAGTGCAATTTCAGGTTCTATTTAGTAATGTATTGGAAATAAGATACTAATTTCCAAAATAAACAAGCGTTCTTGGGCGTAACTTTCCAAAAGTTGGAAACTTTTGGAAAGTTTAGTAGGAAGTTATTTACAATTCATTACTTAGTCATTTCCGCTGTAGAATCTATAAAAATAATTTAGAGTTTTTAGGTAATTAACAGTTTAAGAAAATCACTACAAAATTACTTATTCACGCTACTAAATCTTAGTGATTTTTTGGATAAATTTAGGTGTTTTGCGGTTAGTGTATTTTTTGTTTAAATTCAAAATCAGACAATAAATATTTGTAACGGAAATTTTACAGCAACACTTATTTGCAATGTATTACTTATTGTAAAAAATATTAAGTTCTTTAATTTGCATTCCTATAAATCTTATCAAAAATCAGACTACATAACATTAATTCCTAATATCTGATTTAAAAAAATGGATATTCTTAAAAAAAATATTTGTTTTAATCTAAATTTTTTCTAATTTTGCACCTCAATTTAAGAATTTAGTTGTAAGACTTAATTGAGAATTTACTAAAAAACTATTTAGACGAATTTACGAAAGCTAGTTATACCAAAATGGCAAAAAAAGACATCAAAGATGTAGCAAATGCTAACGCAGACACTACCAACAATATTACTGACGTGCAAACACCAGTACAAAATACTCCTCAACTTAATGCAGATGGTACTGTTTTTGAGGGAGAAGTGGAAGTAATGAGTGATAATATTTGGGAAAACCCAGAGATTGCACTTGATAAAACAGAGGATTTTGTACAAAAAAATTCTAAAGTAATTGTTACGGTGCTTGTGGTGGCACTTGTAGCAACCGCTGCATTTTTTGGCTACCGTTATGTGGCACAAAATCAGCAAGAAGAGGCTTTAAAGCAACTTTTTCCAGCAGAATTTAATTTTGAAAAAGATTCTTTGAAAACAGTTCTTAAGGGAAATGGCAATAATTTGGGTGTAGTAAAAATTGCTGAAGATTATTCTATGGCAAAAGCTAGTAATGTAGCAGAACTTATTGCAGCTACGGTTTATATGCGTGATGGAAAATTCCAAGATGCTATAAATCAGTTAGATAAATTTTCTTCTGATGATATGATTGTACAAGCTCGTGCTTATTGCTTGCGTGCAGATGCCGCTATGGAGCTTACAAAATATGAAGATGCTATCAATTTTTATAAAAAAGCTGCTGACCATTACCCAAATAAATATTTTACCCCTATTTATTTGATGAAATTAGCACTTGCTTATGAAAACAACAAAAATAAAGAAAAAGCTATTGAAATTTATAACGAAGTGGTAAGCAAATACCAAGATTCACAAGATGCAACAACAGCAAAAAAATATAAAGCAATGCTTGAAAAATAGTCATAATGGACTGGTTTAAGGTATAAAAAATAGAAAAATAACGTAGAAAAGCCTAACTATTTTAGTTAGGCTTTTTTGTGTGTTGTAGATTTTTGAGTAAGTTTATTTAATTGGATTTCTGTAATTCATCTATGTTTTGATTTAACCAAAAAAGCTATATAATCACTTGATATATAGCTTTTTGTATTCACTCACAATTAAAAATTCACAATTATTTGCTAGAATAAACTTTGAGTTCAAAAACGCAATCTTTCAATTTTTTGATTTGTTGAGGGCGTTTAAGATATTGCAACTGATTATAAACAGGTAATTGTATGTTACTTTCTGGGTGATTTTTTGAAATAGAATCAATGATAGCACGTACATATTGCGACTTTATGGCAAATGCTGCGCCATCTTCATTGGTGTTTTTGCCTGTAATAATTCCTATCAAATTACCTTTTTCATCTAAAAGTGGGCTTCCACTATTACCAGGATTTACAGGAATAGAAATCTGATAAGCAACTGAATCACCTTCAAAGCCACTTTTTGAACTTACAGAACCTTCACCATAAACCATATCTTCGTGTGGATAAGCAAGCGTAAAGACTTCTTCACCCAAATCAGCCACATCAGAACGCACTGCATACGGAAGTTTTCCAAAACCTTTAAAATTATCCTCTACAACCTTCAAAATAGCCAAATCTTGTGCTTTATCTTCATAAAAAACTTCTACTTTTAGGCGCAAAACAGAGTCTTTTTTGCCAGCTACGCCATCTATTTTTGCTTCTACATACATCACATTATTTTTGTCAATAGTGTGGCGGTTTGTTATCAAAAAACCATTTGAAGAAATCAGAAAAGCAGTTGCTGTATAGTTTACTTTCTTAGGCTCACTAATATCTTTTGTTTGTTCTACAAGGTCTGCTTGTGTTTTTTTGACTTTTTCAATATCTTTTTTAAGAGATTTGTAGTAGCCAATTTGCTGGTTTTCTAGTGTATTGTAATGATTATTGTTCCAAAGTACACCAAAAACAGTAAATACCGCCACAGATGCTGCCACTGCAATAGTAGAAAGATGTTTTTGAAAGAAATTTTTGATATTTTTTGCTCTATAAAACATCACAGTAGGCTTTTCCATTGTGGCGTGGAAACTTTCTAATTGTAGTTTTATTTTTTTGCGGTTGCCATACATTTGCAAACTTTCCATAAAGCTACGATGCTCATTTACTTCTGCCAAAAAATCAGGGTTTTGTTGCATTTTTGCTTCAAAATCTGTGTTTTCTTGCATTGTAAGTCTATTATTGAGGTAATCCTCTATTTGTTCGTATTTGGTGGTAAGGCTCATTTTTGTAGTATTTTCTCAACTAATTGTGAATTTTAAATTGTAAATTGTGAATATTTTTTGTCGTTTTTTAACACAAACAACGACAAAAAAAGTCGTACTTCGTACCTCAAACTTCGTACTTATGTGTATGCTTGAAAAAATATCTTTTTCAGCCTCATAAGGCACTTATATTTTTGTGTTTTTGTGTTGTCAGAGTTAGTGTAACCCATTTTCTCTGTAATTTCTGCCATAGTTTTTTCTTCTATATAAAAATCCGTCAGAATGGTTGCACAAGGCTCTCCAAGCTGTTTCATAGCTTCTTCCATACACTTAAACTGTACTTCTTTTTCTGTATTGTCGTTGTCTTCTCCTTGTTCAAAAGGGATAAATTCTTCAAAATCTTCTATTTTCCCAGTATATTTTTCTTTATTTCTAAGAACTTTCAACCACATTTTTCTACAAATGGAGTAGATATACGTCTTTATTTGGCACGTTAGCAAAAAGTGTGGTTCTTGTAGTTTTTCATAGAAAAGTACAATTGCCTCTTGATAAATATCTTTTGCTTCTTGTTCTGTACCATTATTTTGCAAAATAAAATGGGCAATACTGCCATAATACCGTTTATAAACAAGTTCTAAGGCTTGCGTGTCGTGTTCACGTATGCCTGCAATAAGGTCTTTTTCGTCTATGGCTTGTGTCATCAAGTGCGTAGAAAATTTAGTAAAATTAGTTTTTAGTACAGTATTTCCACGAAAATTACTCATTTTAGTTGATATTAACAAATGAAGACAATTATATTAACGTAACCTAATGCCACATTAGGCTAGTATTATTTTCTCTTAATGCTAATATCTCACAAAAGTAACCCATTGGTTGGGATAATTTTTCTATTTATTTCCAAATAGGAGAAATCTGATAAACTGAAATTCAATTTATCAATTTTACCGCAAAAATGCTTAACTTTGCCTACAATAACTTAAAAAATAACTGCTTTACTATGACTGTTTTACTAGAAAAATTCAATACACCGTTTGAAACTGTGCCTTTTGACAAAATCAACCAAAATGATTTTTTACCTGCACTCAAAGAAGCCATCAAAATCTCTAAAAATGAAATTGATAATATCACTCAAAATACGCAAAAAGCTACTTTTGAAAACACAATTATTGCATTGGAGAAGTCAGGCGCACTTGTAGAGAGAATTTCAGGGATTTTGTTTAACCTTAATTCTTGTGAAACAAACCCAGAACTCCAAAAAATTACTCGTGAAGCCTCACCACTTTTATCAGAATATGGCAACGACATTATGCTCAACAAACAGCTTTTTGAACATGTGAAAGCAGTTTTTGAGGATAAAGAAACGAATAAAAATTTGGATATTGAAAGCCAAAGTTTGCTTACCAAATCTTATAAAAGTTTTTCCCGTAATGGTGCAAATCTTAACGAAAACGACCAAGAAAAACTACGTCAAATTGACAAAGAATTATCAGAAAAAACACTACAATTTAGTGAAAATATTTTGAATGAAACCAACGCTTATTCCTTAGAAATACCTGAAAATGAGGTAGTTATGCTTGCAGGTCTTCCTGATTATGTCTTAGAAATGGCACAAGCTACTGCCACAGAAAAAGGCAAAAAAGGTTATGTTTTTACTTTGCACCAGCCTAGTTATTTGCCGTTTATGACGTATGCTGAAAACAGAGATTTACGCAAAAAAATGTTCCTTGCGTCTGCCTCAAAAGCCTTCCAAAACAACGAAAACGACAATCAAGAAAACGTAAAAAGTATTGTTGCTTTGCGCCACAAACGAGCAAACCTGCTTGGATATGCCACCCACGCAGATTTTGTGTTGGAAGAGAGAATGGCAGGCACGCCACAGAAAGTTCAAACTTTTTTAAATGAACTCTTGCAACACGCCAAACCAGTTGCAGAAAAACAAATGCAGGAACTCACTAAATATGCTAAAAATCAAGGTTTTACAGAAGATTTTTTGCAGCGTTGGGACTTTTCATTTTATTCTGAAAAACTCAAAAAAGAAAAATATCAAATAGATGACGAAGCTCTAAAACCTTATTTCCAGTTAGAAAATGTAGTTTTGGGAGTTTTTGAAGTAGCAAAAAAACTGTATGGACTTTCTTTCGTTGAAAATAAAGAAATTGCTGTTTATCACGGGGACGTGAAAGCATACGAGGTTTTAGATGAGCAAAATAAGCATATTGCAGTATTTTATGCTGATTTTTTTCCTCGTGAAGGCAAAAAAGGTGGTGCTTGGATGACAAGTTTTAGAGAGCAAAGTGGAGAAATACGCCCACTTGTGTCTATTGTCTGTAATTTTACTAAGCCAACACCTACAAAGCCATCTTTGCTGACTTTTGATGAGGTTACAACGCTATTTCACGAGTTTGGACACGCCCTACACGGTATGCTTGCCAACGGAAAGTACCAAAGCACGTCAGGAACGAATGTTTATTGGGATTTTGTAGAACTTCCTTCACAAATTTTGGAGAATTGGTGCTATGAAAAAGAGTGTTTGGACATATTTGCAAAGCATTATCAGACAAATGAGCCTATTTCACAAGATTTTATCCAAAAAATTACAGATAGTGCCAATTTTATGGAAGGTTATGCTACAATGCGACAACTAAGTTTTGGACTTTTGGATATGGCTTGGTACGGAAAAGTAGCCCAAATAGATAATGTAGCCACTTTTGAAAGAGAAATAAGCGCACCAACAGACCTTTTCCCTGCCATAGAAGGCACTAATATGAGTTGTGCCTTTGCACATATTTTTTCTGGGGGCTATTCTGCTGGTTATTATAGCTACAAATGGGCGGAAGTCCTTGATGCTGATGCTTTTGAATATTTTAAGGAGAAAGGTATTTTTAATAGGCAAATTGCGGATTTATTTAAAGAAAATGTACTTTCAAAAGGGAGTAGCGAACATCCAATGGTACTTTATAAGCGTTTTAGAGGACAAGAACCCTCGCCAAAAGCACTTTTGAAACGTAGCGGATTACTATAAAATTAGTATAAGCCTTTATTTAGACCTTGAAGGTTTTCAAAACCTTCAAGGTCTAAAAACCTTCAAGGTCTAAAACTGCACACCTTGTTTTTACATTTTTTAGAAAAAATATAATTTATTTTCTAAAAATTACTACCTTGCGTAAGATTTTTACAATTACAGAATAATTACGAAGTAAATGCTTGCTACCAACGCACAAAATAGCACCAAAATTACTTTATTGGAAGACGACTTACAGTTGCAAACCCTTATTAGTGAGCGGTTTGCAGAAGAAAGCGTATATCAAGTAGTTTGTTTGGACAATGATATTAAGACTGTTTTGCGCTCACGCCCCAACTGTTTGCTTGTAAAATATGATATTTTTGAAAAATATTATGGTTCTATTGCACAAAGAAATCATAATAACAATACGCTTGTGGTGGTTTATTCTCTGGAAGACAAAAGTCAATATGCTGTAAAATCTCTCAAATTAGGTGCAAATGATTTTGTTGTTTTAGACCCTAAAAAACCAGAAAACCTTATTGAGTCTGTCAAACGTGCTTTTGAGGAGAAAAAAATGCAGGTTTCTTTGGAAAAAGAAGCTAACGACCTCAAAGTAACCGTTGATAAATTAGCTAATAACATTCGTAAACGTGCCAGATTTTTCTTAGATACCAATAATTCTCTTCAAAAAGAAGTAGAAACACATCAAGAAAAAGAAAATATCTTACAAAAAACGCTACAAAAACTCTCCTCTCATTTAGAAAACTCTCCTCACGGTGTTGTAGAATGGGATAAAACACATAAAATAGTCAGTTGGTCTAGGCAAGCTGAACTGCTTTTTGGTTGGAGTGCCTTAGAAGTTACAGGTAGGCATATTCCTGATGCAGATTTTATTCATCAAGAAGATAGAAAATCAGTTTTGACAGGTATGGCACGCCTTTTTGAAGGAAAAGAAAAACAAAATATCTCTTTCAATAAAAATCATACCAAAAATGGCAAAGTTGTTTATTGTGAATGGTATAATACGGCACTTTTTGGAGAAGATGGCAAGGTAGAAACGATACTCTCTATTGTCAATAATATTACATCTTTTAAGATGTATGAACAAGAACTTTTAGCATCACAAGAACGCTTTGAAAAGCTATCACAAGCCTCTTTTGATGGTATTGTCATACACGAAAATGGCTTAGTGTTGGACTGTAACCAACGGTATTTGGATATGTTTCAACGCAGTTTAGACGAGTGTGTGGGCAAAGATACTTATGAATTTTTTACAAAAAAATCAAAAGAAATCATTTTAGGGCATATTCAAGCACAAAATGAGTCTGCTTATGAAGTAGAAGGAATACGTAAAAATGGTAGCATTTTCCCCTTAGAAATAGTGGCTCGTACTATCAATATTGGGGATAAAATGTTGCGTTTGGGTGCATTGCGTGATATTACGGAACGCAAAAGAGAACAAGCACTTTTGCGAGAAAGTGAAGAAAGATTTAGGGCTACTTTTGAACAAGCAGCCGTAGGTATTGCTCATGTGAGTTCTAGTGGGCTTTTCTTGCGGGTTAATCAGCGTTTTTGCCAACTTTCGGGCTATACCAAAGAGCAACTTTT
>JANYGM010000207.1 GCA_025362415.1 bacterium | reverse complement strand
AGCTGGTATGGAGATTTTAAAAATATTTTTTATGATAATGCCAACTTTCTTTATGGTTCTAAGGAGAAAGGAGAGCGTTTTGGAACGCTAGAAGACAAAGTAAAAAAAGATAAAACCAATCAAACTAAATATGTCTATTTTGCCTCTATGCAAGATTTGAGAGGCTCGGAAGTGGCAGGAGGAAATTTTGATAAAAATAACGAAATTTTTAACGCAAATTGGGACTTTATTGTTATAGATGAAGCACACGAAGGCATACAAACAGAGTTGGGCAAAAATGTTCTTAGTGCATTAACAAAATCAAAAACAAAAGTCTTACATCTATCAGGAACACCTTTTAACCTTTTGAATAGTTACAAAGAAGAGGAAATTTTTACTTGGGATTATGTACAAGAACAAAAAGCAAAAAAAGAATGGGACGAAAATTATCCCTTTGACCCAAATCCGTATGCCTCACTGCCAAAATTAAATATTTTTACTTATGACCCCAGCAGCATCACAGGACTAAAAAACTTTATTGATGCAGAAATGGCTTTTAATTTTCGTGAGTTCTTTCGTACAAATCAAAATAAAGATTTTTTGTATCAAAAAGAAGTGCTTTCTTTTTTGAATTTGATTTGCAAGGAAGACAAAAATAGCAATTATCCTTATTCTAACGCAGAATATAGAGAAAATTTTAGACACTCGCTGTGGATGGTGCCTGGCGTGAAAGAAGCAAAAGCACTAAGTACTATGTTGCAGGCACACCCTGTTTTTGGGCAATTCAAAATTGTCAATGTCGCAGGGGAAGGTGATAGTAATGATGACGACCAAGCGGAAAAAAATGCACTTGACAAAGTAAATAAAGCAATTACAGACAAATCACACCAAACCTACACCATCACCATTTCTTGCGGAAGGCTCACAACAGGCGTTTCTGTGCCTGCGTGGACAGCCGTTTTTATGCTTTCTGGCACAATCAATACGTCTATCTCAACGTATATGCAAACCATTTTTAGGGTGCAAACGCCTGCAACTATCAACGGAAAAGTAAAAGAAGAATGTTTTGTATTTGATTTTGCACCCGACAGAACCCTAAAAGTAATTGCAGAAGTAGCCAAAACAGCAGCAAAAACAAGCAAAACAGGCGTATCAGACCGCCAAATAATGCAAGAATTTCTTAACTTTTGCCCCATTATTGCCATAAGTGGCTCCCAAATGAAAGAGTATGACGTAAGCGGTATGCTGGAGCAACTCAAAAAAGTATATGTAGAAAGAGTGGTAAGAAACGGTTTTGAAGATAATTATCTCTACAACGAACAACTAATGAAACTTAGTGCCGTAGAACTTGAAGGTTTTTCAAATCTTAAAGGCATCATTGGAAGCACAAACGCAATGCCCAAAAGTGGCAACATTGACATCAATACACAAGGATTTGATGAAGAAAAATATAAGCAAGAAGAAGGAGCAAAAAAGAAAAGCAAAGCCAAAGCAGAACTCACAGAAGTAGAGAAAAAACTCCTAAAAGAAAGAGAAGAAAAACGAAAAAATAGAGATGCTGCTATCTCTATTCTAAGAGGAATTTCTATACGTATGCCCTTGCTTATATATGGCGCAAACGTGAACAATGAAGACAAAGACATCAATATTAACAACTTTTCAGAGCTGGTTGATGATAATTCGTGGAATGAATTTATGCCAAAAGGCGTTACAAAAAAAATATTCCAAGACTTCAAAAAATATTATGAGCCTGATGTGTTTAGTGCAGCAGGCAAACGCATTAGGGCTATGGCACGTACAGCAGATAATTTGAGCGTAGAGGATAGAATAGCTAAAATAATCAGTATCTTTAGCACTTTCAGAAACCCTGACAAAGAAACTGTACTCACCCCTTGGAGAGTCGTGAATATGCACTTAGGCGACTGTCTGGGAGGATATGTGTTTTTTGATGAGAAAATGGAGAAAATAATAGAAAAACCTCGCTACGTAAGTCACGGAGATGTTACCAAAGAAGTTTTTGATGAAGATGCCAAAATACTGGAAATAAACTCCAAATCAGGGCTTTATCCCCTTTTTATGGCATACGGCATCTACCAAAATATATGCAAACGTGTTTTTTTAGATGACAACAAAATACCCACCACAGAACAACAACACAATATTTGGGACAAAGTTATCACAGAAAATATTTTTGTCATCTGCAAAACGCCTATGGCTAAAAGTATTACAAAACGTACTTTGGTGGGCTTTAGGGACGTGAAAACAAATACAAAATATTTTGAAGACCTCGTAAACCAAATTACAAACAAACAAGAAAACTTCTTAAAGAAAATCAAACAAGGAAAAACTTATTGGAACGCAAACAACAACGACAATATGAAATTTAATGCCGTAGTGGGAAACCCACCGTATATGGAGATGGACGGAGGCGCAAGCGCAAGTGCCAAACCAATTTATAATCACTTTGTAGAAATTGCAAAGGCTATTAAACCTAATTATGTTTCTATGATTATGCCTTCAAGATGGTATTCTGGTGGAAAAGGACTTGATGAATTTAGAGAAATAATGCTCAATGACATTCATATATCAGTATTACATGATTTTTTGAATCCTGATGAGGTTTTTCCTAAG
>JANYGM010000188.1 GCA_025362415.1 bacterium | reverse complement strand
CTTTACCCAAGGAAATAGGCAAAATGGTACATTTAACAAACGTGAACTTAAGAAATAACCAATTTACATCTTTACCTAAAGGAATAGTTGAACTAAAGAATTTAATTAAATTGGATTTAGGAATGAATAAACTCACCACTTTACCTAAAGAAATAGTAAAATTAAAAAAAATAAAGCAGTTAAATTTACTAAACAATCCAATGAAAGATATTGAGAGAAAAAGACTCTTGAAATTACTAAATCTAGAGGATTATACTGCTGATACATACTTAACAATGCCTCCTAGACCCTAGTTTTTTATTAATAGCTCAAATCTGAATAATAAATATTGAAGCAAAAAAGCACACTAGAACATTATCTAGTGTGCTTTTTAGTTTTAAACTTCAAAACTTTTATTTCCCTAAATGTTTCAAATTGATTACTTCTTGTTCTGTCAAAAAGCGGTATTCTCCACGAGGAAGGTCTTTTTTGGTCAGTCCTGCATAAACGGTACGGTCAAGTTTCACGACTTCATAGCCCAAATGCTCAAAAATCCTTCTTACAATACGGTTTCTGCCCAAATGTATTTCTAAACCAACAATATCAGGCATCAAAAGAGCCACTTTATCCACAGGTGCAAGTCCATCTTCTAGCGTTACGCCTACTGCAATAGCATTCAAATCATCTTCATTGATAGCTTTATCCAAAAGTGCTTGATACACTTTTTTGATGTTGTTTGAAGGGTGCGCCAATGCGTCTGCAAGTTCTCCATCATTTGTAAAAAGCAGCAAACCTGTTGTATTGCGGTCTAAACGCCCAACTGGGTAGATGCGTTGCGGACAGGCTTTTTCTATAAGACTCATAACGGTACGGCGTTCTTCTGGGTCGTCTGTTGTGGTAATATAATTCTTAGGTTTATTCAGCAAAACATACACCAATTTCTCTCTACGCAATTTTTTGCCATCAAATTCTACCACATCACTTGCTTTAACTTTGTAGCCCATTTCCTTCAAAATCTCGCCATTCACAGAAATACGTCCAGCCTCAATGAGCATATCCGCTTCCCTACGTGAGCATACGCCTGCATTGGCAATATAGCGGTTTAGGCGCACATCAACGCTTGTGTTGTCGTTTTCGTGTTCATTTTTAGAGATTTTGGCAATAGGTTTTTTAGCAAAAACACCAAATTTTTCTTCTCTAAGTCTTTCAGCAGATTTTTCTTCATCAGTTTTCTTTGCATAAACCTTTTTTTCATAAGGTTTTTTCTCAAAAGATTTCTCCCCAAATGCCTTTTTTTCGTAAGGTTTTTTCTCAAAAGATTTCTCCCCAAACGCCTTTTTTTCGTAAGGTTTTTTCTCAAAAGATTTCTCCCCAAATGCCTTTTTTTCATAAGGTTTTTTCTCAAAAGATTTCTCTCCAAACGCCTTTTTTTCATAAGGTTTTTTCTCAAAAGCATCATCTCCAAATGCTTTTTTCTCGTAAGGCTTTTTCTCAAAAGAGTTTGTCGCAAATTTTTTGCTACCTTCTGAACCTTTGAACTTGGAAGTATTTTTATTAGCTAAACCAAATTCTTTTTTATTAAAACTCTTTCTCATAAATATTGCAATATCACTACTGTATTTTGTGTTTTTATATGATTTTCAGCAATTTAGCATCAAATTGCAGGCGCAAAGATACGGTTTTTATAGTCAATAAAAAAATGTAAAAACAATGTTTTGAATAATGTTTTAGATAATGTTTGATAAGTGGCTTGTCTATTCAACTAAAAAGATTATTTTTGCTATTGTGATTATTGTAACCTCATGTAGAGATAAGGCACTACCTTATCTAACAACAAACAAACACGACAAACAGAATAAAATAGAATACAATACAACAAGTTCAGATAAAGCAGTACCTTATCTCTACGTTGTCGTAAGATGATTTGTGCTTATACCTTCATTCAGCAATGCAAGAAAATAAAAATAAAACTTTTACAGACAAAATCAAAAAAAGTGTTTTTTTTGGTTTAGGCTCTATCAAAGGGCGTATCATTTTGGGAATAGTTGCCATAGGAGTTATATTTGTAGCTTTTACGGTGATTTTGGTGAGCCGACTTTCCAATACGCTTGCAGCAAATCAAGAACTTTCTGCCAAATACGAGCCTGTGCGTACTTATACACTTGCTACATTACAAGCATTTAATCAGACTGTTTCTGCGCTCCAATCAAATGTTTATCCTATCAATAAACCAGAGCAAAAATACGTTTACGAAACAACCAACAAAGAAATTTCTACTTTGTGGCGTGGCAAAACCCTGCCTTATCTTGATTCTTTAGCACTTGTAATGGCAAACCGCACAGAGCCAGATATGATTGTCGTTTATAAAGCTATTACAGACCGCACAGAAAAACTAAAAACTCTTATTCCAAAGGCTATTAACCTCAATATTGCCGACAACCGCCAATATCTTTATCAAAAAGGTATTCAAGAAACTAATACAATTGAAAAAGATAGCTTAGGAAATCCTATTAAAGAGGAAGGAACGGTAAGTGCAGATAAGCCTATTATTGCGTATAATGAAGATTTGGCATTTTTGATTAGTAATGATATTATCAAAATTCAAAATGAGTTAGATGATTACGGAAAACAGTTGATTATCTTTAATCAGCGTGCTATTTCAGAGGTTACAACTGATATTTCTTTTCAAAATGTTATCTTTTTGGTGCTTAGTGTATTTATATTTATTGCATTGATTACGTTATTGATTTTTGCAGCAAATTTCCTTATTCGTTATGTGATTTCTGATATTGAAAAAATTGCACAACAATCTGAAAAGTTTGCGACAGGTGAAATTCCAGCGTCAATTTATACCCAAACGCAAGAACTAAACACTATTGCAGAACATTTTGGCTTGCTAGGTAGAAATCTAAACGCTATCAAAAAATATGCTTTGAGTGTTGGAGAAGGTAATTTTAATGCAGAAATGCGTGCTTTTGAGGGCAAAGGAAATTTTGGAGAATCTGTTACGGCTATGCGTGAAGGGCTTTTGAAAGTATCCGAACAAGATAGAGTACGTTCTTGGACAAACATTGGTTTGGCACTTTTTGGAGATATTTTGCGCCGTGAAAGTACCAATATTGAAAAACTTTCAGAGGAATTAGTAGCAAAATTGGTGCGTTATACAGAAATAAATCAGTCTGGGATTTTTATTTTGAGTGATAAAAAAAATGAAATCAAAGAAGAATTTATGGAACTTTCCGCCTGCTATGCTTATGACAAAAAGAAGTTTATGGAACGCCAAATAATGAAAGGGCAAAGCCTCGTTGGGCGTGTGTGGCGTGAAGGAAAACCTATTTATCTCACAGAAATTCCTAATAATTATATAGAAATAAGGACTGGTTTGGGTGGTGCAAACCCTCGTTTTTTGTTTATTGTTCCTCTAAAACTCAATGATGAAGTACAAGGCGTGTTAGAATTAGCTTCTTTTTCTGATATTGAACCATATAAACGTGATTTTATCTTGCAAGTAGCAGACAACATTGCAGCTACTTTTGCTTCTATCAAAATCAATAGACGTACACAACTACTTCTAGATGAATCTCGTAGCACTACTGCCCAAATGAGTGAGCAAGAGGAAGAAAGTCGCCAAAATATGGAAGAATTGCAGGCAACACAAGAGGAAATGCAACGCTCACAACGAGAAACCGCAGAAAAAGAGGGTAATATGAAAGCCCTTTTGGATAATGCAAGTGATGCTATTATGGCATTTAATCAGCAAAACCAAATTTTGGTTATCAATAATGCTATGAAACGTCTTTTTGAGTCAATAGGGGTGTATTTGGATATAGGAAAAACTATTGAAGATGCTTTTCCAGGTCGTACTTTTACGGAAATGGAAACAGAATTTAAACGTGCTTTTGCAGGTGAGCGTTTTGGAGCGTATGCAGAAGTAAGCGTAAAAGGAGAACAATTTTTTTATCAAGTGCTTTATAATCCTATTTATAATGAACGCCAAAGGGTTATTGGGGCATCTGTTTTTATCACCAACGTAACGCAACAACACACGACAGAACTTGCCATAAAAATCAAAGAGGCAAACCTTAATTCTCTCATAAATAATACAGAGGATTCTATTGTGGCTATTGATAAAAACTACCGTCTGACTGTTTTTAATGACGTTTATAAGAAACGCAGAAAAGAATATAATTGTGTTGAGGGTGTGAGTGTTTTTGATTTTATTCCAGAAGATATTCACCAAGAATGGAAAAAATACTATGATAGGGCTTTGAAAGGGGAGCGTTTTCAGAAGATACAAAAACGCCAAGATGGGCGCAAAATAACTTTCCGTGAATATTCGTTTAATCCTATTTTAGATGAAAAAGAAGAAGTAATTGGGCTTTCTGTATTTTCTAAAGACATTACAGAAGCAAAACAAGCGGAAGCAGAAAATCAAAAAATTATCCAAAACTTGATAGAAAAACAAGCTACAGATAAGGAAAAAATCAAAGAATTAGAAGCCCAAATCTCTAAAACGGTAGAGTAAAATCAAAACCTAAAATCTTTTTCTAAACTGTTCAGAAAAAGATTTTAGGTTTTGTATTTCTATGTCTTCTCTGTGTCTATGTGGTGAAAGAAAACTAAAAATTCAATGCTTTTAGTGCAGTTGCTTTTTTGATAAGTTGTTGCATTTCTAAGAAATTAAGGGTTTGTTGTCCATCAGAAAGTGCTTTTTCAGGGATTGGATGCGTTTCTATGATAATTCCGTCAGCCCCAGCAACAATAGATGCAAGTGCCATTTGCTCTACGTATTTGCGTATGCCAATGCCGTGAGAAGGGTCTGCAATGACAGGCAAATGAGATTTATCTTTCAAAATAGCTATTGCATTCAAATCCAGCGTATTTCTGTAGGCTTTTTCAAAAGTACGAATACCTCTTTCACACAAAATAATTTTCTCATTTCCACTAGAAAAAACGTACTCTGCAGCCTGCAAAAGCTCTTCAATAGTGCCAGACATTCCTCTTTTGAGCATTACGGCTTTATCACATTTGCCTAGTGCGTCAAGCAAATTAAAATTTTGAGCATTCCTTGTTCCCACCTGAAAAACGTCTGTATAAGGCAACATATCATCAATTTGGCTTGCGTCCATCACTTCCGTAATGATTTTTAACCCTCTATCTTGACAAACCTTGTAAAACATTTTCAGAGAATCAATCCCACCACCTCTATACGCATACGGAGATGTGCGAGGCTTAAAAACCCCTCCACGCATTATTTTGATGCCATTTGCTACCAAAAAATCTGCTACTTCTATGGTTTGTTCTTCTCCTTCAATAGAACAAGGACCAGCCATAATACTAAAATCATTTGCACCAATTTTGATATTGTCCCCCAAATCAATGGTGGTAGGTGAAGTTTTCCACATATTAGAAACCAACTGATAAGCATCATTGACATAGTGAATGTCTGCCACACCATCAAGACTGCCTATTTTGCGTATATCGTGCTTGACGTTGCCCAGCAAAACCAAATAATCCATAAATTGCGTTTTTACGCCAGAAACAGAGTAACCTGTTGTTGCCAAATACTCTGAAATAGTGTCTATTTGGGTTGTTTTTATATCTTTTTCTAACTGAATAATCATTTTTGAGTTGTAAATTTTATGTTGTGAGCAAAAGTGTATTTAAAGTCCCCTTTGGGGATTTAGTGGCAAAAAATCATTTATTTTTATACATTTTCTGAACGTATTTGCCAATAATATCAAATTCTAGGTTTACTTTATCACCTACTTTTAGCTGATGAAAGTTAGTAAATTCGTAAGTATAAGGAATAATAGCCACAGAAAAGCTATTATTTTTGGAATTTACGACAGTCAAGCTTGTTCCATTAACACAAATAGAACCTTTTTCTACTGTAATATTTCCTGTAACTGTATCATATTCAAAGGTATAACGCCAACTTCCGTTTTCGTCTTCTATATGTGTGCAAATGCCTGTTTGGTCTGCGTGTCCTTGCACAATATGTCCATCTAACCGCCCATTCATTAGCATACAACGCTCCAAATTTATTTTATTGCCAATTTGCCAACTTGAAAGGTTTGTTTTTTGCAAAGTTTCATAAATAGCCGTTACAGTGTGTTGGTCGTGGTGATTTGTATGCGTTACGGTCAGACAAACGCCATTATGCGCCAAACTTTGGTCTATTTTGAGTTCTGGAGATAGGCTACTTTTTAGGGTAAAAGTAACATTTTCCTTATTTTTTTCTATGTTAATTATTTCGCCAAGCGTTTCTATAATGCCTGTAAACATTGTTTTTTGGTTTTAATTAATGCCATTTATGTTGCTTACAAATGTACGGAAAACTTCGTTAATTTTTGAAAAAAATATCTATATTTGTAGGAAAACTAAAATATAATGAAATGGAAGTACAATTAGTAAAAAAAACATCTTTTACCTCTTTTTTACATACACAAAAAAAAGATGAAAAAAAGATGAAAACAGATAAAAGAACGAAAAATGCCATTTTTTTTACGAATGATATAGCAACAATTGATAAAATAATTGAGGTTATTGATTTTTCTACCATTGAAACCAAAAAAATATTAGAGCCTTCTTGTGGATATGGAATAATTATTTTAAGAATTTTAGATAAATTTTATCAGCAAAATCAAAATAGACATTCTATAGACAAATTCATTAGTAATAATCTTATTTTCAATGACTTAGATATTGAAATGGTAGAAAAAACAAAGGAAAATATTCAAAAAATATATTTTAATTGGTTTAATGCTACTTATGAAGGGGCTTTTCAAGGTTTTGTATCTGATTTTACATTGCGTAATAATTCCAATAATAATACACTTTTTGAACAAAAAAATACTATTATTTTAGAGCAATTTTATGGTCAGATAGATTATGTTGTAGGAAATCCTCCTTATGTTTCTTTGTATGGGCGTAGGGACAAAAAGCAGAATGAACAACAAAGAATTGATTATTTGCGCAATTATGAACAGTTTCCCACACATTTACAAAATGGCAAAATCAATCTTGTAATGCTATTTTTGGAACATTCTTTGGATTTTTTGAAGCAAAAAGGGCAATTAAGTTTTATTATTGATTTGGCTTTTTTTGAAACGGCTTATCAATACACTCGCAAGTTTTTATTAGAAAAAACACGTATTGAAAAACTTATTACTAATATTACAGATTTTGATGTTGCAAGTGGGCAAATCATTTTACAATTATCTAAAAATCAACAAAATAACAATAATAATGTCCTCATTTATGACGAAAAAGCAAAACAAAAACATATACTAAAACAAAATATTTGGAATAATTCAAAAGATGAGTTTAAGTTTAGGTACAGCTTTTGTAATATTTCTGATGAAATAATCAATAAAATAAAAAATAAAAATGATAGAAGTATTTTAGCACAATACACAAACAAGAATTTGCGTACTTGTACTATGCTTTTGGATATGGAAGATAAATTTACAGAAACAAAAATTCAAAATAGTTCTATACAAGCTAACAAAGCTAATTTTTATCCTTATTATCAAGGTGCTAAATCCTTAAATTCTAAATATGATGCATTCAAATTTGGGAAATATTTTATTTATGACAAACCTTTGCAAGACAAAATAAATGATAATCTAAAAATTGAATTGGAAAAACAAGGCATCAAAAATAAGAAGAGAATAGGTTTGGGAGAAATAATTATTTACAAAAATCCTAAAGTTTTCATCAGACAATCAGCTAAGGAGTTGATTGCCAGTTTAGATTATGGAGAAAGTGCCGCTAATAATAGTTTATATGTATTTTCTTTGCGAGATAATTCTGAAGAAACACTTTTTACACTTAAATTCTTTTGTGCTTGGCTTAATGCTGATTTGATGACTTTTTATGCGCAAAGGCAAAATATTATTCGTTTTGCACAAGGAAAACAGCCACAAATAAAAATTTCGGATTTGGGTACAATTCCTTTACCAAATGATGAATTATTGCAAGAAAAAATAGTTTATTTTGCTACGCAAATAATTGATTTTCAAATAAATATAGACTTTTTTAAGGGCGAAATAAATAAATTAGTTTTTGAATATTACGGATTTTCTGAATTAGAAATAACGCATATTCAAGAAAGCATTACAAATTTTTGATATTATTTTCTTGTTTTTTATTTTCTAAAAATAGTTCTTCAAGTGTTATTTTTTTGTAGATAATGCCATTTTCTATCTCTTTGAGTTCAGTTTGTGCCTTTTTAAACCGCCTTTCAAATGATTGTTTTTTCTTTTCTACCAAAAAACTGATGAAATCCTCTCTTGTTCTATAAACAGAGGCTTGTGCATAATTAACTTGCAACTGATTAGCAGGCGTTATACGTACTGTTGGACTTATATCTTTGAGAAAATAGGCTTTCACAAATTCGTTGTTTTTGGGCATAAAAGCCAGCAAGTTTGCCTGCCCTTGATAAAACACAAAAATATAAACCAAATAAAAATTACCATTTTTGATAAGTGTAATTATTTTGTCTGGTGTTCCACTATCAGGATTACTGTCTTCATTATCAATATTTACGGCTTTAAAATCTATCCAAATCAATTCGTTATGATTTTTGTACCTAAAAAAAGTTTCTACATCAAACGGATTTTTAGTTTTTCCTAGTGGTGAAATAATAGATTTGTTAAAATAAGTATGTTTTTCTGTTTCCAATACAAAAGCACTTTCCAAAAATTTTGAAATAGCATCACCTTGCCTTTCTCCTTTTTTTACAACAATAGGCAACGTAGGATTATCTTTAATGATGCTTTCAACGACTTTTTTAAGTTCTAAAAGCATCAAATTTTCAAAATCTTGTATTTCCATAAATTTACATTAAATTATCAATTATTTGGCTATAATATTGACTACTATTTACTTCTCAACTGTGCAATTTCTTTGGTTAATTCCTCAATTTTGCGTGTTTGTGTACGTTTGTGGAGTTCTGTTATTGTTTCATCAAAAGAGAGTTCAATAATCTTATAAACTTTTCCTTTTGCATCAAAAAGTGGCAAATAAGACGTAGAAAGCCATACATCTTCATTATATTTATTTTTCCTTTTGAAAAGTCCTGTCACATTTTGCCCTGCACGCAAGTTTTTCCAAATATTGGCATATTCTGGGGTTTCTGCCTCTTGCTCTGAAAGAAGCATTTTGTAGTTTTTGTTCAAAATATCTTCATTATCATACTGAAAAGCTGCTTTAAAAGCATTATTTATACTTTCTATATTTCCATTTACGCTTATTTCTACTTTAATCACAGAACTATTGTTGATAGCAACCAGTTGATTTTGAATTTCTATTTGGTTTTTCTCCATATCTTCTTGCTGAATGGCGAGCATCTCCAAATTCTGGCTAATTACCTCCTCTTGTTTGCTCATTTGCTCATAAATGGCTTTTATTTCTAGTTCTTGCTCTTTTCTTATGGTGATGTTGTGCGCAAACATAGAAAGTCCATTGATATTAGAATTTTTATCCATTATAGGATTAAAATTATATTCGTAATAAATCTTTATATCTTGATTTTTGATGATGACTTCCACCACTTCAAAACGCTCTCCACGCAAAGCACGGTCAAAATTTGCCTTAAATTTCCCTCTTTGTTCTTCACTTAAAAGCGACAACAAATTATTACTATAACTTAGTTTTACGCCATTTTCTTGTGCAAACCAATTTTTAGCTGCCACATTATAAGTCATAATTCTATATTCTTTATCCAAAGACAAAATAATATCTTCTGTGTTGTCTATAAGCGAATTTAAGGTATTTTGTTTTTCTTGTAACTCTACTACCATTCGTTTAGTTTCTTTCTCACTTCTATTCATCTCCTCTTGTGTAGCCTGCAATTCTTCTACATTTTGCCTAGTTTGCTCTTCTTGCAAGCGCATTATTTGTGTGATTTCACGAGATTCTGTTAAAAGTTCTTTTGTTTTGAGATTATTTTTTACAGAAAATATGGTAATAGCAATACTATCAGAAACCCGTTGCACAAAATCCACCTGCAACTCTGTAAATTCTGAAAAAGAGGCTAATTCTATTACTCCAAGCGTATTTCCATTAGTTTTTAGTGGCACAATAAGAATATTATTGGGTGTTGCCTCGCCCAAACCAGAAGTAATATTGATATAACTTTTGGGTATTTCTTTGACATTTAGCGTATCTGCTTCTCTAAACGCTTGCCCAAGTAAGCCTTCCCCCACTGCTACCTGTTTTTTTAGCATTTTGCGCTGGTCGTAGGCATAGCAAGCAAGCATATCTAATTGTGCATTTTCTGTATCTTGATTATCATTTAAGATAAAAATCCCTCCTTGATTAGCATTTATATATTTTACAACATTCGCAATGATTTCGTAGGTAAGTTGTTGAATATCATCATTATTTTCTCTCAAAAGTTCAGAAAAAAGCGTAATTCCATCATTGACCCAACTTCTGCGGTATTCTTCTTCTGCTACTACTGTAAGGCTCGTCTGCATATCCAAAAGGGCATTACCAAGTAAATCTTCTTTACTCAAAACCTTAAATTCTGCTTGCAGGTTGCCGTGTCCTACTTGTTCTGCAAAACTAGCATAATTATTAAATCCATCAATTAGTGTATTTACAGAGTTTGCCATTTGCCCTACTTCGTCATTGCTTTCTATGCGTAATTTGCTTGTTTTTTTGCCTTCTGCAATGTTTTCTAGTGTTTCTTTTACTCTAATAATAACTTTAGTAATAGCATTTACAATAAAACCA
>JANYGM010000185.1 GCA_025362415.1 bacterium | reverse complement strand
TGTGTAGTGTGTAGTGTGTAGTGTGTAGTGTGTAGTATGTAGTGTGTAGTGTGTAGTATGTAGTGTGTAGTGTGTAGTGTGTAGTGTGTAGTGTGTAGTGAAATACAAAGTACAATGTATTTCACTACTCACTATTTCACTACTCACTACTCACTATTTCACTATTGCACTATTGCACTACTCACTATAAAGAGAGTTTTTTCTTTGATGTGCTTATAGCACTTTTTATCATTTTTAATAGTTCTGTTGCATCAAAATGCATACTATCAAATTCTATATCTGTTAAATAATTAGTTGTTTTTAACAACTCTAGCCAATACATACTTTCATCACACTCTTTTTGTGCTATGGCTAACTTGTGAATAAAATCCTTAATACTCTCAGGATTTTGTGCCTCACGCACCAGTGCGCCAACAGCAGTACCACTCCTTATGAGTTGTTTACTCATAATATACTCTTTTTTGACTTCAATAAGATGTTTATTAAGATTTACTATGCGTACTGCAAATGCAAAACTTTTATTTTTGATAATGCTCATTTATTTGGTGTTGAGTGAGATACAAATTTAATAAAATCAAAAGCAAATAACAAAAATGTTTTAGTGATTTAGATAACGACATTGTTAGTTTGTTATATTTTTTTCGTAATCCTTGATAAATCAAAGGGCTATAAAATAGTTATAGTGTTATAAATATGTCGCCCCGCTGGAGCGGAATACAAAATACACTTATTTTTCTATAAATATAACGCCCTGCTGGGGCTGAATACAATTTATCAATGTCGTATCTAATTGGTGAGAGTGATTGACGAAGTATGCTGTATTTCACTACTCACTATTTCACTACTCACTATTTCACTACTCACTATTTCACTACTCACTATTTCACTACTCACTATTTCACTACTCACTATTTCACTACTCACTACACACTAATTAATTATTCATTTGCTAAACTTTTATCTAAAATCCATTGCCAAACGGCTAAGACTTCATTAGGATTAGCAAAAGTGAGCGGAACATAATTAGGGTCAATAAGCAGATTTTTATTCTCTAATTTCAGAAAACACCAAGAAAAAGCATTCGTTACACACCCATAAATAGCTTTACGAGGTTTTCCTCGTTGTTCATTAAAAAGATGTGCAGCGTGCATTTCTGCACCACATTGCGCTAATCCTTTTTCTATTTCTGCATTTTTAGCTTCTACAAGGCAGATTATAGGTGCAGAAACTTCTGATTTTTTGATTTCTGCAGACAAAATAAAATCACAGAAACCATTTAAACCGTTTTTGGTATCAACATTAAATTCAAACCCTGAAAACATACTAAATTGGTAATCATTTACACGTCTTAATTCTCTTAAAATAGGAACAACAACAAATTCTGATTTTGCTTTTTCTGTTGTCAAAAACTCAGATGTAGCTTCTTCCAAATCTTCCAATAATTTTTGAGTAGCTTTAACGGCAGAGATATTTTTAGGCAACCACGTAGCAGTTATCTCGTTAATGCCAAATTGAATTTGTAAAGTTTCTAATTTTTTAAATTTATTGTATGCCATATTTTTATTTTTAAATTTATCTCAAAAAGCTCCTTAAAATTATCCCTAAATCCAAAGGGGATTTTCAATATGATATTTTATGATAATATTGGTTGTATTATTGCCTTTATTCCCCCTTTGGAGGCTAGGGGGCTATTATTCATTTGCTAAACTCTTATCTAAAATCCATTGCCAAACTGCCAAAACTTCATTAGGGTTTGTAAATGTGAGTGGAATATAACTAGGTGTTATGAATAAATCTTTATTTTCTAATTTCATAAAACACCAAGAAAAAGCATTAGTAACACAACCATAAATGGCATTACGTGGGTTGCCTTGTTGTTCGTTAAAAATTTTTGCAGCATACATTTCTGCACCACATTGCGCCCAACCTCTTTCTATTTCTGCATTTTTAGCCTCTACAAGGCATATAATTGGTGCAGAAACTTCAAATCTTGTGGTTTCCGCAGATAAAATGAAATCACAAAAGCCATTCAAACCATTTTTAGCATCAACATTAAACTCAAAACCAGAAAAAATATTAAATGTATAGTTATTTATTCGTCCTAATTCTTTCAAAATAGGAACAACAATATACTCTGATTTTGCTTTTTCTGTGGTTAAAGGGATACGTTCTGCATATTGCAAGTCGTCAAGCAATATTTGTGTAGGGGCAGTCACAGGGAAAGTTTTAGGTAGCCAAGATATTTTTTTATCATTGATACCAAATTGGGTACGCAAAGTTTCTAATTTTTTAAATTTGTTGTATGCCATATTTTTATTTTTAAATTTACCTCAAAAATATATCCAAACTTCTGATTTACGACTTTTAATATAGCTATTATTCATTTGCTAAACTTTTATCTAAAATCCATTGCCAAACTCTCAAAACTTCATTCGGATTAGCAAAAGTGAGTGGAATATAGTCTGGGTCAATAAACAAGTTTTTTTCTTCTAATTTCATAAAACACCAAGAAAAAGCATTCGTAACGCACCCATAAATAGCCTTACGTGGCTGCCCACGTTGTTCATTAAAAATTTGTGCGGCATACATTCCTGCCCCACACTGCGCCAAACCTTCTTCTATATCACTTTTTTTAGCCTCTACAAGGAAAATAATAGGCTCTGTAACATCTATTTTATTGATTTCTGCTGATAAAATAAAATCACAAAAACCATTTAAGCCGTTTTTTGCATCAACATTAAACTCCACACCTGAATAAGAACTAAATTTGTAATCATTTATACGCTTAAGTTCTCTCAAAATAGGCACAACAATATACTCTGACTTAGCCTTTTCTGTTGTTAGAAACTCTTTTTTTGCTTCATCTAAATCTTCTAATAGTTTTTTGGTTGCCTTAACAACAGGAATATTTTTAGGAAGCCAAACATTTGTTATCTCATTGATACCAAACAAGTTACGCAATGTTTCTAATTTTTTAAATTTATTATATGCCATATTTTTATTTTCAAATTTGCCTCAAAAATATATCTAAACTTCTGATTTACGACTTTTAATAGCTATTATTCATTTGCCAAGCTCTTATCTAAAATCCATTGCCAAACCGCCAAAACTTTTTCTGGTTCTGTAAATGTAAGCGGGATATAATTAATGTCTATCAACAACTCTTTATTTTCTAATTTCAGAAAACACCATAAAAAAGCGGTTGTAACACAACCATAAATAGCCTTACGAGGTTGTCCTTTTTGTTCATTGAAAATTTGGGCAGCATACATTTCTGCGCCACATTGCGCCAAACCATCTTCTATATCACTCTTTTTCGCTTCTACAAGGAATATAATAGGCTCTGTAACTTCTATTTTATTGATTTCTGCTGATAAAATAAAATCACAAAAACCATTCAAGCCATTTTTAGCATCAACATTAAACTCCACACCTGAATAAGTGCTAAATTTTTGTGTACGAGAACGCCTAAGTTCTTTCAAAATAGGAACAATAATATATTCTGACTTTGCTTTTTCTGAAGTCATAGCGGCTTCTTTTGCTTCTTGCAACTCATCAAGCAGTCTTTGCGTGGCATTAAATGTGGGAATAGAAGTTGGCAACCAAGACACTTGGTTGTTATTGATGCCAAATTGAGTACGCAAAGTTTCTAACTTTTTAAATTTATTATACGCCATAATATTTATGTATTAAAATTGGTTGATGACTGTCTGCCAAACGCCCAGCAAATCCTCTAAATCCGTAATGCTATAACGTCTAGTATCAATAATCACTTCCTTATTTTCTAATTTTAGAAAAAGCCACTCATAACCAGTCGTAATCACACCAAAAATAACAGGAATAAGCGTTTTGTTTTTCTCATTAAATATGGTTGCTGCATACATTTCTGCTATACATTGTGGGGCAGCCTCCACCAAATCTTGGTCTTTTTTTACCTCCACGAGTGCCACCACAGGAGATTCTATAAAAGCAGCATTACTTTTTTTAGAGATAAGATAATCACAAAAACCTTTCAAACCTCTTTCTTTGTCAATATCAAACTGATAACCAGAAAAAATAGTTAATTTATCTAAATTTTGTTGTTTGATTTCTACCAAAATAGGTGCAACAAGAAATTCTGAACGAGCTTTTTCTGTACTCACAGGAAAATTTTTATTATAAGAAAAGGTTTGCAAAAGCCACGCAGAAGGTTTTATTTTGGAGATATTAGAAAATAAAACTGCCGTAACGACAGATATTCCTAAACCAGCCAAGTCTGTTGCAGTAAAATGTGAATAAGATTTTTTCATTTTATTGTTTGTATTATTGTCTTTATTCTTTGGGGGCTAGGGGGCTATTATTCATTTGCCAAACTCTTATCTAAAATCCACTGCCAGACTGCCAAAACTTCATTTGGATTAGCAAATGTAAGCGGAACATAGCTAGGGTCAATAAGCAAATTTTTATTTTCTAATTTCAAAAAACACCAAGAAAAAGCATTCGTAACGCACCCATAAATGGCTTTACGAGGTTTTCCTCGTTGTTCATTGAAAATATGTGCTGCATACATTTCTGCTCCACATTGTGCCAAACCTTCGTCTATTTCACCTTTTTTAGCTTCTATAAGGCAAATAATAGGTTCAGTAATCTCTCGTTTGTTTATTTCAGCAGACAAAATAAAATCACAAAAACCATTCAAACCGCTTTTAGTATCTACATTAAACTCAAAACCAGAATAGGTACTAAATTTTTGTGTGCGTGTTTGCTTTAACTCTCTTAAAATAGGCAAAATAATATACTCTGATTTAGCTTTTTCTGTTGTCAAAGCCTCTTCTTCTGCATCTGCTAAAAGTTGTAAAAGCATATTAGATGCAGTAAAAACTGGCATTTTCTTTGGTATCCACGCTTTATTGATATTGTTGATACCAAACTGGGTGCGCAAAGTTTCTAATTTCTTAAATTTATTGTATGCCATAATGCTATTACTATTTGCTGATTAATTATCTTTAAGAATTATTTATGGTAATAAATCATATTGATACTCACGCAAAAGTAGCTTTTTTTGCTGAATTTCGCAAGAAAACAGTAGCATTTGTAAAAACGATACAAAATTATGTAAGAATTTAAACTACATAGAAAGAAACCTAGTAGTGCTTACACCAAATTAGGAATAACAATATTAATAGTTGTTCCTACGCTTGCCGTAGAAGCTATATTGATAGTTCCACCTAATTTATCAATCGTTTCTTTGACAATGTAAAGCCCTAAGCCAGAGCCATTTAATTGTTCATTTCCTCTGTAAAACATCTCATAAATATGTGGCAAATGCTCCTGCTCAATTCCTAAGCCATTATCTTTAATTTCTATGGAAGTAGTTGTTTTTTCTATCAAAATAGTAACTTCAATATAAGAAGTCTTCTTTGTATGGTCAGCGTAACGTATAGCATTAGAAATAAGATTATTAAAAATAATACTAAGTCTGCTCATATCAGAAAAGAAAGCATTTTTGCGCTCAATATGAATAATTTTTTCTATTTCTTTGGCATTATCCATATAACTATGATGCTCAAAAATCTCATCAAACATTTTTCTAAAATTAACTTCTTCCCTTTTAGTTTCTAGGCGAGTATTGCGAGAATAATCCAAAATATCTTGTATAAATTTGTCCAAACGGCGTACACTTTTCTCCAAAAGTGCCAAATATTCCCTTAATTCTGCTATATTTTCTGTATAAGTACAAAGATTAAGCAAACCAAGCATTGAGGAAATAGGCGCACGCAAGTCGTGAGAGGCACTATACACAAATCTATCTAGTTCCGCATTAGTTTTAGTAAGTTCGTTGTTGAGGTTAGAAAGATTTTCATTTATCTGTGTAAGTTCTTCTTCATTATGCGCCAGCTGCTCTTCTCTTTTTGCAAGAATAATGTTAAGATTTTCTTGTTCACTAAGAATATCACGCAAGTTATTTTCTGCTTTTTTGCGTTCCGTAATGTCCGTGCAAGCACCTATATAAAGCGTATCCCCATTTTCTTTGTGTTGTGGCACAGACCTAAAATGCAACCAACGCATATCTGTTTTATTTTTGTCAGAAGGCTTATAGTAGCGTGTTTCAAACTCAAAAACCTTAAAATCTTCAAAAGAACGTCTTTCTTCACGTTGGAGGTATTTAAGGTCTTCGTGATGTATATTATCATACATCAACCTAAAATCATTTTGCAAATCTTCTGCTGAAATGCCCAATAATCCTATAATATTCTTGCTTGCATATTGAAAAAAATAGTTTTGATTTATATCAATACAAACCTGATAAATAGCTACGTGAGAAAGATTATTATTGATAGAAACTAATTTAATTTCATTTTCTATAAGTTTTAACTCGCTGATTTTCTTGTCGTTGATGTCTATACTTACGCCAGAGAAGCCACACAAACGCCCCCGCTTTGTGTATATTGGTCTGCCTCGTGTAAGTACCCATTTATATGAGCCGTTGGGTTGTTTTTGCCTAATTTCCATTTCATAATTTCCCCTAACATTGATAGATTCTTGCACCTTTTTGGTGATTTCCACCATATCATCAGGGTGTATTAAGTCTGTATTTATTTCATTTTGACTTGGTGCGTTTTCCTGTTTTTCTAAGCCAAAAAGTGCATAATTTTGCTTATCCCAATAGACTTTATTTAGGTCATAATCCACGTACCAACTGCCCAAACGAGCAAATTCTTGTGTATGGTCTAGTGTTTGTGTTATTTTCTGAAGTTGCTGTTCTAGCTCTACTATTGGTGTCATATCTTCCTGAAAAGCAACAACATAAATCACTTTTCCAAACTCATTTTTGATACTATAAAGCGTTGTTTTTGCCCAAATAAGTTTTCTTCCTGCACTTGTTTTGATATAGTATTTTGAAGTAGGAATTTGCACTGTTTCTCCTTCAAAAGCACGTTTAACGAGGTGTTGTTGTTTAGCTCGTGCTATTTGTGTGTCTTTCAAGATACAATAATCTTTTTCAATAATAGAGAGTTTTGTTCCCATCATATTTTCCCAAGCCGCATTAGCAAAACATATATAACCTTCATTATCAAAGACTTGTATAGGCATTGGAGAAAATTCAAAAAGTGATGGAATATTTATACTTTTTGAACTTGTTGTAGTTGTGTGATTAGTGGTAGTTTTGTAAGGGCTTATATGTATAAAAACAATTTCGTTTTTTTCAGGAATGTTGATAGCAATTACTTTGAAAAATTTATTTTGTGCAGGATATGCCAATATGCCCTCCCATTTGTCGTGAGAGGCAAGATAAAGCGTTATTCTTTTCATTTTTTGAAGATTTGCCTGATACAAAAACTCTTCATTTGTAAAATGGATATGACAAAATTCGTCTATGTATTTATTTTTGATAACATTACTTTCTAAGGACATCAACGTACAAAAATCATCACAGACCCAAGTAATCATACCATTTTTATCTGTTACGAGCAATGCACCCAACCTTGAAAAAGTTTGTAAGTAAGTGGTTTCCATCAAAAATCTTATAAAATGATATTATATTGTTGTTACGCAATTATTATATTAGTGCTATTTTACCAACATTTAATTGTTATTCACAAAAATATCTTTTTTTATCAATATTTTTAGTTTTTATATAGTTTTTTTGTGAAAAAAGTTAAAATATATTTTTTTCTATCTTACATTTAGTCAAAAAAACTTACATCAAATTAAAGAAATATATCAAGGAAATGAAAAAAAACTATCTAAACAGTAGAAATTTTGGAATTTTCAGTTTTTAATAATATATTTGCCCATAATAATACCTAATTCATTATATGAAAAATTATAACGGCATATACAACCAAATGGACGACAATAACTTTATGTTGTCTTACAAAGGAAAAGTAGGCTTTGTGGAAGTTACCTCGCTCCTGAAAATACTAGAAGAACGCTTAGAATCATCAGAAACAGACCCTCGCACACGCAAAAAAGTCTATAATATTGCTATGGAATGTTATCAAAACCTTAGCCACCACTTAGATAGTACCACTGCACCTTTTGGAAACAAAGGACTGGTTATCTTTGAAACTGACGACCAAAAATATACAATAGCTACTGGAAACTACATTTTCAATGAGAAAATTGATTCCCTCAAACAAAAAATTGACCATATCAATTCCTTAGATAAAGTGGCTATGAAAGAATTTTATAGGCAAATCTTAGAAAATGAACAATATTCTGACAAAGGAACGGCTGGACTGGGCTTTATTGATATTGCACGCAAATCTGAAAGCCAACTTGCTTATAATTTTACGCAATGTGATGCGCATATTTCTTTTTTTACATTAAGCATAGACCTGAAAAGAGTGCCACAAACTGTAATAGTTTAGTCAATTACGAAAAATCAATTACGAATTACGAAAATACAGTTTTTGATTAACAGATTTTACAAAAATAATTTCATAAATTCAAGTTATAAGTGAGTATAAAATAAAACTGAAGCATATACTACCACAAAATGGTATTAAATTCATAACTCACAACTTACAACTCACAACTCACAACTCACAACTAATCTATCATAGTTTTATGGAACATTTGCAACTAGAAGCTACACCAACAAGTGCCTACATTGATTTTAACCCAACAACAGGCAAAATAGAAATGAGTGGACGCTCTGTGCCAGAAAATCCTTTGGAGTTTTTTAATCCACTTACGAATTGGCTAGAAACTTATCATAAAGAAATAGCACAACCACTTTCTTTTGATGTAAAATTAGAATATTTTAACACAAGTTCTTCAAAATGTTTGTTAGATGTATTCAAAAAAATACTTCTAATGCACCGTGCAGGCATTCAGACAGAAATAACTTGGTGGTGTGAAGAGTTTGATGATGATATGGTAGAAGCAGGTGAAGACTACAAAGAAATGCTTAATATGCCTTTCAATATAAAAATCATTGAAGAATAAAAATAATTGTGAATTTTTAATTGTGAATTGTGAATTAAATACAAAACTCCTATTTTTATCAATAAAAAACAAAATCTTACATACAAATATTGTATAAAATCTTGCTTGATTTGCCTATAAATTAATGGAAAAAGTATATCTTAGAGAAATAGAAGAGCTAGAACGAGCGCAAGCATTCATTGCACAAGAAAATATAGAAAATCATATTTTTAGGAATGAATATGTTAAATTAGTAGATAGTTTTGATGATGCTGTCGGGCAAATGCGCCTTATTACGAAAGTGAGCGACAAAATTCAGAAAAAACTAGATAGAGTAAATTCTGCGTTAGACGTTAAAAATGCAGAACTTGACATTAAAAACGCAGAACTTCAAACAACCATAGACGAGCTTACACAAGCACGAGCAGGCAAAATTGCTGCCACTATTGTACTTGTCATAGCCGTAATGCTGTTTTTGTTAGAAGAATTATTTATTGATAATGTTATTAAAAATCTTTTAGGTACAACCAGCCAATGGGCAAGCGTGATTACCAAACTTGTCGTTGTATTGCTTTTAAAGCCTTTAGAAGGACTTTTAGAGAATTTTATTATTAGTTATCTTTACAAAAAGAAGAAAGAAAGAGAAAAAGAAGCTGAAAAACCAAAAATAAATACCATTAGTGAATTGTGAATTAGAAATTAGGAATTGTGAATGAATACAAAATGTCTATAGTCAGTCAATTAACTTAAAACTCACAACTATTTAGATGTATAAACTTACAAAAAAAACGAATATTCCTGCTATTTCTTACATCAAACTTCCTGCATCTAAGAGTGAAAGTAACAGAGTGCTTATTTTACAAGCACTTTTTTCTTTTTTTCAGGTAAATGATGAAAATATTGCTTTAAAACCTATTTTAAGCAATATTTCTGCCGCCAATGATACTGTGGTAATGCAAAATTTACTAGAAAAAATAGCTGAAAATCAAACCACCCCCAACCCCTCCTTAGAAAGTAGGGGAGCTTTATCCCCCTCCTTACAAGGAGGGGCTAGGGGTGGTTTTAATTCTGAAAACCTCACGCTTGATGCACAAGATGCAGGTACTACCTTTCGTTTTTTGACTGCTTTTTGTGTGGCTACACGCACTTATGCCACACTTACAGGTACGCCACGTATGCAAGAACGCCCTATTGGGATTTTAGTTGATGCGCTAAGAAAATTAGGCGCAGATATTGAATACCTACAAAAAGATGGCTTCCCTCCTATCCAAATCAAATATTTTGAGCAAAAAACAAATGTGATTAGTCTTTCTGCTGATGTAAGTAGTCAGTTTATTTCTGCGCTACTAATGATTGCGCCCACACTTCCCAAGGGATTAAATATCATTTTGTTAGGTAAAATAAGCTCCAAACCATATATAATGATGACTTTGGCACAAATGCAACACTTTGGTATTCAAAGTACATACGATATTAACGAGCAAAGTATTAGTATTTTGCCACAAAAGTACAAAATGCAAGATTTTTCAGTAGAAAATGATTGGTCTGCAGCAAGTTATTGGTATTTGGTAGCAAGTTTGTGTCCTGATAAAACCTTTATAATCAATGGTTTGAAAGAAAAATCTTTGCAAGGAGATAGTAAAATAGTAGAAATAATGCAACTGTTTGGTGTAGAAACCACTTTTTTGGAG
>JANYGM010000155.1 GCA_025362415.1 bacterium | reverse complement strand
TTTTACTATTTTAATGAAAATTATCAAGCAAAAACTAAAAACTAACCCTATTCAAAATAATTTTATCCTTATCTAAACTCAACCAAGTGGCATATTCCTCTTTTCCTTCCCCAAAAAGTGCCACACTATTGATAAAACTTGTATCATATTCTTGCTTATTTACTACCACTTTTTGCTCGTTTTTATCATTCAAATAAACAAAACCCCAATGACGCATAGTTGGCGTAAACTGCAAAGAAGGCATTTTTCCCATCAAATCAGGTTTTACTTTATAAGTACCTTGGTTGGCAGTTTGTGCGCCTATACGCAGGTGCAAAGTGTGTGTATTATCTGCGTTTTTTGTCCAAAAATAAAAATTTTCAGTATCAGGAATAAACGCAATATCCGCAATTTTACCAAATGTACCCACTTGTACTTTTTCGTTGATGTTCAAAATATCTGTGGTCGCATTTTGCGCTTTTACAATAGCCACACTATTACGACTGTCGCTAATAGTAAATTTTGTCACATTTTTGGTAAAAAACTTTTCCCCTTTGAAAATCAGTTGATTATCATTGCCCACCACATAGTTAAAACGGTCTAGCTTTGCGCCCAAATCCACTTGTTTGATGAAATCCGTATAAAGTCCATCACCAAAAAGCTCTCCATTGACCATATAATAGATTTTTTGGTCTTTAATAACATTTTTACCAAAATTCAGATTAGTATAAATAAGGTCGCTATAAGGCGCATAATCTTTTCCTGCAAGTGCCTTATCAAAAAGCCCTAAATCCCCTTTGTGTGTTTGTATAAGGTATTTTTGTGGTGGTGTATTTTTCTTTTCAGCCTCTACAATCCAATGTTCGTTATTCAATAAAACAAAATTATGGATTTTGGTAAAAGGTCCTATTTTAAGTCCTGTACTGAATTTTACAAAAAAGTTATAATAATTTCCTTGATTTTCATAGTAACTTACTGCCCACGTATCTTCTTCAGGGCTAAGATAATAGCGTACCAAATTTTGATAAGGTCCATATTCTACACCATTGATAACAACTTTTGTTTCTGCGTTGGCTTCATCATAAACAGTATAAGCACGCAAATTTTTGGTACTTCTCAAATCAGAAGTATGTTTGCCAACTCCAAATTTTCCTTCATTATTTCCATTAAAAACGACAAGGCTACTGTCGCCTCGTGTGTCTGCAAATCCCCAATTATAGTCATTTAGCTGTGGTTTTTCTATGATTCTTCTGTTGTAAGTGCCATAGGTTTTATTATTAAAAATATACTTTCGTGCATCTTTTTTGTCGTTTTCAATGACAAGTAAATAACCTAATTTAGTACCATAAACCCCCATAGAGTTTTCTGTATTGCCTATTTTTTCTCCATCTTCTAATGTATAAATTGTTTCTTTTGCTAGCTGATTTTGTGCTTTTAGGTTGTTTTCTGTAGAAATAATAACAATAACAGAGGCAGAAAATAAGAAAGAGAATAGTATTTTGTTTAATATTTTTTTCATATAAAATAAGGTGTGCAAACTTGTATAAGTAATATTCTAATCAATATTTTAGTTACAATTATGCAAATATAAGAAAGATTACAAGAAAATTAAAGTAATATTTAAAGTAATATTTATTTTAATACGGGAAAAAAACTTTGAAGTTGTGTTGATTTTCTAATTTTATGGTTAAATTTCGTAAATTTTTAGTTGCTGTAAAAGTTTCGTTACAAATATATTGAAGCCAAATGACCAAGCAAGAAATACGTAAAATATTTTTGGAAAGACGAAAAATGCTTTCCTCGTGTCAGAAAGATGATATTAGTGAAGCAATAGCCACCAATTTTTTTAGTTTTTTATCAAAAAAACTATTAGAAAATACAATTATAAACTATATACATATTTTTTTGCCTATCACTTCTAAAAACGAAATTGATACGTTTTTGATTATTAGAAAAATACAAAAAGAATATCCAGAAATAAAACTACTTGTACCAAAAGTAAATCTTGAAATAATGCAAATAGAAAATTATCTTTTAGAAGAAAATTCTATTTTGAAACTAAACAAGTGGAATATTTTAGAAATTGAAAATGGCAAAAAGATTGATAATTCAGTGATAGATATAGTTTTGTTACCTATGCTAGCTTTTGATAAAAACGGTTTTAGAGTTGGTTATGGAAAAGGATTTTATGATAAATTCTTAGAACAATGCTATAAAGAAGGAAATAAAAAAATTATTAAAATTGGACTTTCTTCTGAAAATAATGCTGTTTTTATAGCTGATTTGAATGAATTTGA
>JANYGM010000186.1 GCA_025362415.1 bacterium | reverse complement strand
CCCTCCTTGAAAAGGAGGGGGACAAAACTCCCCTCCTTCCTAAGGAGGGGCTGGGGGTGGTTTTTAGTACCAATTTATTGTTAAATACTTGATAATCAAACTATAAAAACTCTATACATCACACTTCAAAAAAATGTCTTTAAAATCAGCACTCACACATAATTTTGTAGAAGCAGGACTTGATGAGGTAGGGCGTGGTTGTTTGGCAGGTCCTGTGGTGGCTGCTGCCGTTATTCTTCCCAAAAACTACAAAAATGACCTTCTCAATGATTCTAAGCAACTTTCTAAGGAAGATAGAAACACGTTAGAAATTTCTATTAAAAAAGATGCTTTGGCGTGGGCTATTGCGGAGGTTTCTCATACAGAAATAGACAGAATAAATATTTTGAGAGCTTCTTTTTTGGCTATGCACAAGGCGTTAGATGCTATTTTTGAGCAATTTAATAACAAAATTATTGATGTTGTGCCAGAAATTTTGTTGGTTGATGGCAACCGTTTTACTCCTTATAATTTTTTGCCTTATAATTGTATTGTCAAAGGAGATGCTAAATTTGCTGCTATTGCTGCGGCATCTGTGCTTGCAAAAACGTACAGAGATGCACTTATGGAAGATTTGGCGTTGCAATATCCGTTGTATGGCTGGGAGCAAAATATGGGTTATCCAACAATAGAACACAGAAAAGCAGTTTTATTGCACGGATTTTCACCTTTGCATAGACTGACTTTTAAGGTGCAAGTAGGAGAGGAGGAAGTTTAGGTATGAAATACGAAATACGAGATACGAGATACGAGAAACTTTGTTGCAACGGTTAGAAAGCTGGAATAGCATTTTTTATTACACAAAAATAAATATCCATAATTAAAAACCTTATTTAACGGAAATTGAAGTACATTGTAAAATAATCATATAAAAAATCTTGACTTAATGGAAGTAGAGGAAACACAAACCACGAGATTTTTTACATTTGTATTCATTCACAATTCACAATTATTGTTGCTGTAAAAGTTCCGTTGCAAAATAGTGTCTTGTTGTTTGGTGAGGACACCAAACAATGTATATAACCCACGTTTGGTGTTCCCACCAAACGTTTTTCCCAAAAATTGCAACGAATAATTTACAGTAACCAATTATTCATAATAATTCATCACTTACAGTTGCTTTATCTCTATTTCTACGTTCTCTAAGTGTACGTTCATACCAGCGTTTTACAACCCCAAAATAAATTTCTATAACATTGGGCGCAAAAATCACTGCCAAAATGCCTAAACTCCAATCTACACGTACATTAAACTTATCAAAAACAAAAATAATTAAAAACAAAATAGCTAATGTAAAAAGTGCTTGCGCCAAAAGTGAAATACCATCAAACCAAAAATCCATAGTTCTATAACTATATGAAAATAAAGCTATTGCAAGAAATGCAATGAAAAAAACAACAAGATAGTTGAGCCAAGCAGGCATTTCGTCAAGATAATCTTCGTCCAAAATCATAGAAATAATATTAGCGTGAACCACTATTCCGTACATATCACGGCTAGATTTTCCAATATAAATGGGATTCATTGGCGTAAAAAATTTGTCTTCATCAGAAGAAGTTTTTGTATTGATAGTAGGACCCATATAACCCAAAAGTACAATTTTATCCTTAAAAAGAGCTTTCAGGGCTGTTGCTGCGGTACTATCTGCACCCATTTGGCGAAGTTGCTCGTGGTCTATAAGTTGGTATTTTTTGATACTTCCTTTGAAATTGATGTACTCAACTTCATTGTTGCGTTGAATAAGTTTTGATGCTTTTTCTGGTGCATATTTTTCTGCAATTTTAGCAGCAAAGCAAAGATTTCTTTCTTTATTGATGTCTTCTTTTGGTGCAAAAGTACGGCTAGTTTCCAAACCGCTTGCCTTTTCGTCATCTGTAAGCACATTATCACGAGTACCTTCTGTGATGAGATTAGCAAGCCCTCCGTCTGCGTATTTCATAAAAAATTTATCAGATGTTTCCAAAGAATCATAATTTGGTTTATCTTTTTTGAGTTCTGGGCTATTTTTCTTAAAAGATGCCTTAGTAACCATTACTACCTTGTTTTTGTTGCTTTCTGCGTTGGTCATTTTAATAGCATCTTGCAAAAGACTATCATCAAGTGTTGCTTTTGGCTTTCCTGTGATAGAATCCACACTTCCTTTTAATTCCTCAAAAAAAGCATCTACTCCCACGACTTTTGGCTGATGTTTGCCTACAATTTGCATTAGTTCAGAGATTTCGCCACGCCCAAGCATACCAATATTGACAATAGTAATGCGTTCTTCTGCTTTTTCGTCCCCTTTTAGTTGAGAAAAGTAAATATCTGTTACATCAAAATCTGAAAAAGTTTGTTCTATTGGATTCAAAAACTGCAAATTGATGTTAATATTAGAAACAATAAGCCCCAAAATTCCTACCAAAGCAAGAATAAAAAAATTATCACGGTTGAATAAAGCTTTAAAAAATTTCATAAGTAATTGTGAATTAGGAATTAGAAATTGTGAATTAAATACAACCTACAAAAGTTGCAAATCCACAAAAGTAAAATTACACAAAAATTTTATATATTTATCTCAAAACAAAGATTTTTTAACAAAGATTTTTCTTATTTTTACGTTAGAAATGTCAAAATAAATCAAAAAACTAATACAAACTAAGCTAAATCAAAAATGAAACGCATCAGCACGCCTGCCAGAAATAATTGGCAACAAGAAGTGGAAGCCTTAGGCTTTGGTTTTCATAGTACAGATGTGCCTTATTGGGACGAAACCGCCTATTATTCATTCAATAGCGCACAAATACGTATTTTGGAACGTGCCACCACAGAACTTTGGCAAATGTGCCTCACCGCAGTAGAACACGTTATCAAAAAAAATAAATATGATTTGTTTCATATTCCTAAATTTTTAGTTCCTCATATCATTGACTCTTGGGAAAATGATGTACCCTCTGTTTATGGGCGTTTTGATTTGCAGTTTGATGGCGCAAACGACCCCAAAATGCTGGAATTTAACGCTGATACGCCCACTTCATTGTATGAAGCAAGTATCATTCAATGGTATTGGTTGCAGGATTTTGACAAATCAAAAGACCAATTTAACTCTATTCACGAGAAACTAATAGAAACTTGGACAAATATGCACGAATATTTGCACGAAGATGTGCTTTATTTTGCCTGCATTGAAGATAGTTTGGAAGATTTTACAACCACAGAATATATGCGTGATTGTGCTTTGCAAGCAGGCATAGAAACAGATTTTATTTTTGTAGAAAAAATGGGTTGGGACAACGTGCAGCAAGAATTTGTAGATGAAGAAGAAAATCCTATCAAAAATATTTTCAAACTTTATCCTTGGGAATGGATTGCTAATGAGGAGTTTGGCGCAAATATACCCAAAGTAGATACTATTTGGATTGAGCCAAGTTGGAAAATGATTTTGAGCAATAAAGCTATTTTGCCTATTTTATGGGAACTTTTCCCCAATCACCCTTATCTACTTCCTGCTTATTTTGAGCAAAAAGATTTAAAAGATTATGTAAAAAAGCCTATTTTATCAAGGGAGGGCGCAAATGTACAGATTTTTGAAGGTGGTAAAATGACTAATTTTACTGACGGAGAATATGGAGAAGAAGGATTTATTTATCAAGGCTTGGCGAAATTACCTAATTTTGAGGGAAATTTCCCAGTTATTGGAAGTTGGATTATTGGGCAACAACCCGCAGGAATAGGCATTAGAGAGGCTTATGGACCTATTACAAACAATACAAGCCGTTTTGTGCCACACCTTATTAGTTAAATAGTGAGTAGTGTTGAGTGAGTAGTGCAATACAAAGTATAATGTATTTCACTACTCACTCAACACTATTTCACTACTCACTATTTATTCCGTTTTAAACAAACTATCTTCTAAAACTGGGTTAATTTCTGTTTTTACACTCACATCTAAACTTTGTCCCATTGCTTTTAGAATGCCTTTTGAAGGCACTTTTACGCCATTTATTTCTGCATATTCAGTAAAAGTTTGGTCTATTTGTGCCGTTACAACCTTCAATAAAAGCCCTGTTTGTGTATCATAAAAGCTACTTTCATTTTCACCTGCGGCATTTGTAAAAATCACTTCAAAAGCGGATTTATCATCAATCATTTTCACATCTCCAAGCGTTATTTTGCTAAAATTAGCCTTTGCATCAAGTTCTTTAAAAATAGTTTTTGCATCATTTTTCAGTTTTTCTAGCTCTTTTCCGTCCAAATTTTTCTTTTGCCCTTGTGCAACTGTTATGCCTTTTGTGCCATCATAAACAGATTTTCCCATTTCTCCCATTCCTGTAATACTTTGTGTTACTATCTGTTTGTTAGGAATTTTTTTAGCATTCATCATTTCCATCATCATACCTGGTTGTACTTCAAAAGAAATAGTACGGCGCAAAGTTTTCACCTCACGTAGTTTTTTCTCTCCACCAATGGCTGTAATATACTTTGCAAGCACTTTTTCAGCAGTCATATCTTTGAGTAATGCCTTCAAATCATTGCTTGTATTTGCATCAACATTACCATACATATCATATTGCGTAATTTTTCCAAATTTTGCAAGTTTGGTTTTAAGTATTTTTACATCACCAACCGCAATAATATTAGCATTTTCTGGCAAAATATATTTTTTTGCCATTTCTTGAATATCATTGATTGTAATAGCTTCTAAACGAGTAAGATATGTTTTATAATAATCTTCTGGAAGTCCATAACGAGCAATATTGATAGCATAATTGGCAATAGTATTAGGACTTTCCATAGAACGGGCAAAATTACCTGCAAGTGTCGCCTTGATGCGTATAAGCTCTTTTTCTGTTACTTTTTCTTCACGAATACGGCGCATTTCCTTCAAAAATTCTGTTACAGAACTATCCGTAACTTCTGTACGCACACTTGCATTAGCATTAAAATTACCAATTTCTTTGTCTTGCGTAAGTGAAGAATATGCCCCATACGTGAAACCTTTGTCTTCTCTCAAATTCAAATAAAGTCTTGCGCCACTTCCACCCAAAATTTGATTAAGTACAACACCCTTCAAATAATCTGGACTAATCATCTTAAAATCAATAGGATAAGTAACAGAAAGTACCGTTTGGACTGCACCAGTTTTTTCTACTATTGCCACTTGGGTAGCTGCTGGAGCAGTTGGCATTTTGTAGTTTTCTATTGGAGGAATTTGTTGCTTTTTCCAATTATTAAAATACTTTGTCATCAAAGCTTTTGCTTCTGCTACCGTAATATCACCTACAATAGCCATATAGCCAATATTTGGTCTAAAAAAGTTATTATAATAAGTTTTGCAGTCGTTTGTGGTGATATTTTGTATAGATTTTTCTGTCGTAATTTCTCCATAAGGGTGCGTTTTTCCGTAGTTCATTGCACTTGTGATATTGCTAGAAATAGCATTAGCATCATCTTGTGATGATTTTAGTCCAGAAATAGCTTGTTTTTTTAATTTTTCTAGTTCTGAATCAGGAAAAGTAGGATTAAGTACCACATCACTTGCCAAATCAAGCAAAATATCAGTATTTTTTTTCAGACATTCAGCGTAAAGCCCTGTGGAAGAGGTACTTAGCGTTGCACCAATAAAATCAATTTCGCTGTCTAATTGCGTTTTTGTACGGGTTTTTGTGCCATAAAGCATCATTTGCCCTGCCATATCAATAGCACCAATTTTGTCTTTTTCTAAGATAGGAGAACGGTCAAGTACCAGCGAGAACGCCACACGAGGCACTTTTGTATTCTGTACAACATAGACTTTTAAGCCATTTTCTAATACAAAAGTTTCTGTTTTTGGCAAGCTGGGTACAATTGCTTTTCCTGCTTTTGGGGCTTTGGTACGGTCTATTTTTTGTGCAAAAATAACACAAGAAAACATCAAAAAGCATATTAGAAGAGATATTTTTTTCATTTATTTTGAAGTATTGAGAATTATATATTTTTAAATATAAATATTTTATTCACAAACGAAAGGATTAGTATTTTATTGTACTGATGCGCAAAAATCTTATAATAAACAGTGTACGATAGCAAATAAAAGGTATATAAAACGTAAAATTTTAACGTATTTCTTTAGGTAATTCTAATATTTTTAGCTATTTTGGCAGAAAATTTAGCAAATTAAACACAGAAACAAATTACAAATAAAACAATTAAATAAAATGAAAAATTATCTACAAAACGCATTGCTTTTTTTTGCGCTTTTTTTGATGTCTCATACACATACATACGCACAAGCACCACAAATAAATTTACTTGATTTGGCGAGAGTAGGAGCAGTTTCTGTTACTGCAAACCCTAGTAATATTCCCACAAATACGCCTATTTCTGTTACTTTTGACCAAGCAACGCTTTCAAATGTAAGCGGTTTGCCTTTCACTAATGCCGACATTGCAACGGCTTTTTTGCTCAAAGAAAATGCCGTTTCTATTCCATTTACAGCCACTATTATTGGAGATATAGTAACTATTATTCCTAGTGCAGAGCTAAAAAGTGCCACTCCGCATACTATACAACTGCTTGCAAATACTTGTACCAACGCACTTTCAGAAATAAACTTAACCAATCAAGATATACTTTTTACAACTGCTGCGAGTGTTGTTATTACTGCCCCTGCACTTGATTTGTGTAGAAATAGCATACCAAAAATATTACCCAATATTGTCATTACAGAAGGTAGTTCTGCTTCTTTTGGCGAAGGACTTGCCCAAACCTTTGAAATAAATGCACCAACTGGTTTTAATTTTGTGGCTGGTTTGGGAAGTGTAGTAGTTTCTGGTGCGGATATTTCAAATGCTATTTTAACCGTAACTGCTACAAATATTAGCCTTACGTATGATGTGAGCAATCTTTATGCTGATGTCAATACAATCACTTTGCAAAATATTCAAGTAGTTTACGTTTCAGGAACAACAACACAACTTCTAAAACGTACACTAGGAACTGCCATACAAGCAGGAAACCTTATTTTAGACGACCTCACACACGCTACACTCACAAGCACGCCCCTACCAACTGCACCCATAATAGCCAATATGACCTTTGGGAGTGGTTTTGTACTGACAACCACCACGCCAATAACTGTGCCTGTGGGAAGTGTCGGCAAATTTTACGATGCTACTAATACACTTATTTATACGTCTGGCGTGTCTAGTGGCAGTATTTTGGTTTCTCCTGCTGATTTGGGCTATGTTTCTAACACAACACTTGCTACAACAACTTTTTATATGAGTA
>JANYGM010000113.1 GCA_025362415.1 bacterium | reverse complement strand
TGTGGAGAAAAAAGAAAGCATCAAGCAAAGATTAGGCGGAAAGTCGCCCAACCTTGCTGATGCCGTGGTATATTGGAATTGGACTAGAAAAGGTTATTTTGCAAGTAAAAAGGCTTTTTTGCCATTTGGATAAGAAAAACTACTTTTTGTTTTTTATTTTGGTATTTTGCCCTTTTTCAAGTTCCTTAATTTGTGCTTCAAGTTCTTCATCTGTGAGTTTTGCCACGTTCTCCACTTGTATTTTTCCAGTTACCGCAAGCGTTCCGCTAGTTTCGTTTTTGTGCTTAAAGTTTTCACTATCTACATTGGTAAGCGCAAAAATCACAGCGGTAGGATTAGGACCAATAAAACGCTTTTTAGTCGTTACTTTGGTAGTGATAATTTTGCCTTTTTTATCTGGTGTGCCTTCTTGATAAGTTTCCACACTCTCAAAGCCTTCTATTAGTTTTGTAAGGGCGGTTTTGGCTTTTTCTTTGAGTTCTTTTTTATATTGACTATCTGCAACTACTTGAGCCTCTTTAAAAGAAACCGAAATTTCCGAAATTTCATTTACCCAAGTGCGTAAAGTATTATCACTAATGCCCTCACGCTCACAACAAGAAAGTAGCGTATAAGTGCCTAAAGCGTAATTTTCGCAAATACGCTTAGCAATTTCTATTTTTTGTTCTTTTTTGAGTTTTACTCCTTGTTTCATAGCGCAATTTAACTAAAATATTTTATATTAAATTATAAATAATAGTATTTATTTATTGTAGAAAATGATTTATTATTTTGGTTTTATTTTAAGAATTGAAATCAAAAGTATTACTAAATTGTTGTAATAGCAAGGTACTCAAAACATTGTATTATGATGATTTGAGTATTTGCCTAAAATATTTTAATCCAAAAATTTGGTTTAGTCTAAATTTAGGTTTAGTTTTGCAATTACTACATCAATCCAACTCAATTTAAACTAAAATAAAATAAATTTATGAACTCACAAAAAGAAAATCCGACAATTTGGTTTTTGTTTGTTTTTTTCAAAGGGTTTTCCAAACTTTTTGATTTTAGAAACAAAGTCAAAATCCTTGATGAAGATACGAGTTATATCAACCCTTCACTAGGTCAAAAAACTGATATGCAGTATATTAGACAAGATTTTAGTAAAGTTTCTAGGGATTTTGATTTGAAAATAAAGGAAGTCAAAACGGAACTAGCAATAAACTAAGATGAGCGAACACAGATTAACAAATAAAAACATCACTACAAAAACTGGACATAAACAAGAGATTTCTCTTTCTCAAAGTCCACTACCTAGTGCAGAGGAACTTGCAAAACTTCAAAAAGTAGACTCAGACTTACCAAATAAAGTATTCAGCCTCGTTGAAAAAGAACAAGCTCACAGGCATTCAATAGACAATAAACAGTTAGAAATTTTTCAAAAAAATGCTGGCTCTAATAGGTTTATTGCTAATTTTGGAATAGTTGCAGGCTCTACCTTGATGGCTGGTGTACTAGCTGGTTCTGGATATTTAATACTGCAAGGTAATACATTTATAGGGTCTTCAGGTATTGTTTTAGCTGTAATTGCAATTCTTGGTGGCATAATTTCAAAGGACAAAAACACACCTATTTAGGTGTGTTTTTATTTTAAAGACTACTTCTTCACCTCCCACGCCTTAGAATAAACGTGGTCTTTGATTTTTAGCTTTTGGAAAACGTCTTCCTGCAAAAGCAAATCAATTTCTCTAATGGTTGCGCCTATTGCCTGTGCAAGGTACTTTTTATCCATTTTGTGCTTACCTATCAATTTTTTAACAATGTCGCTCATTTTATAGGCAATATGTGTTCCTTTTGCCCTATTGATGCGGATTGTAAGTAGCATTCGTTCCTGTTCAGAAACATCAATCACACAACAAGGAACTTTCCAATGATTGATTTTGGCAAGTGTGGTGCGGTGGAAACCATCAATAATTACATTTTCTTTGGTGATAAGAATAGGCTGAATCCAGCCGTTTTTCAGAATAGAAAATTTGATAAGTTCCAATTCTTCAGTTAATACGTGATTTGGGTTGTAGTCGTTCGCAATAAGCGTTCCAGCATCAAGCCAGACAATATTTTCAATAGGATTCATTTTGGAGTTCTGGGTTAATAATTATTTCTTCTAAGCTATTGCTTAATGATAGTAATTCATACCAGGTAGTAGGTGCTTCTACCATTTCTACGTGGTCAATATCCTTGCTTATTCCTGCTTTTCTCATTGCTGCAAAAAAGCCAAAAATAGTTTTATAGGCAGGTGATTTTTTGTTGTCCCTTAGGTCGTGCAGGTGCTTTTTCCAAAGATTAGGATAATCAAAACGGATATGCAGGCGCATATGACAACCCACACAAATAGGGCGCAAATCCTCAAAAGGCTTACTATAATCCTCTAAATGATAATGTAGTGTTCCCTCTGTTTGTCCACACAAACAACATTTTGAGGGTGGAGATAATGTCCCCTGCTTGATAGCTTTTGCTATCAAATTACCTACTTTTGCACGTTGT
>JANYGM010000091.1 GCA_025362415.1 bacterium | reverse complement strand
AAGAAATGCCTCATAATTTCATTTCCTCCGCAGAAACCAAAATGGGAAAAGAAAAGATATTGGATTATATTGAAATGCTCAATAAAGAGTATTTTGAACACGTAAAAATAGCCCCCTAACCCCCAAAGGGGGAATAAAGGCAAAATACATTAATAGGGATATTTTTGTATTTCTCCTTTTTGAAACTGGGGCGTAAAATCAAATTTGGAAATTCCAAATAGATAGTTTATTTTTACGCTTAGTAAGTTGTATCAATCTGTGTTTTGTATTCATTCATAAGTCACAATTTACAATTCATAATTTACAAGTTTTATCATTATTTAAGAAACAAAGAATGGAATTAAAAGAAGTTGCTTCTATTGCGGGAAAGCCAGGGCTTTTTCGTATCCTAAAACCTACTTACAACGGTGTTGTAGTAGAAACAATGGACGGACAGAAGAAGAAAATAGCGGTAAGTGCATCTAGTAAAGTATCTATTTTGAAAGAAATTTCTATTTATACCACACAGCAAGAAGGCTCTGTTCCACTACAAGAAGTCCTTTGCAGGATTTTTGAAAAATATGCGCATACTTTGCCTATTACTCCAAAAGCAGACAATGCTAATTTGATGAGTTTCATTGGTGAAATAGTACCAGACTACGACCAAACTAAGGTTTATTCATCTGATATCAAGAAACTTTTAACTTGGTATGGTATTATCTCCGCTAATGCGGCTGAACTTCTCATAAGAGTAGAAGAGAAAGCTGAAGAAGTAGAGAAAATTGAAGAAGTAGAGAAAACTGAAGAAATCAAAGAAGTAGAGAAAGCTGAAGAAATCAAAGAAGTAGAGAAAATTGAAGAAATCAAAGAAGTAGAAAAAGTAGAAGAAGTGAAGGCTGAAACAAAAGAACCAAAAGCCAAAGCAGAACCAAAAGCTAAAGAGCCAAAAGAAGTGAAAGCCAAAGCAGAGCCAAAAGCTAAAGAACCAAAAGAGGTGAAAGCCAAAGCAGAGCCAAAAGTTAAAGAACCAAAAGAAGTAAAAGCCAAAGCAGAACCAAAAGCTAAGGCTGAACCTAAGCCAAAAGCAGAACCAAAAGAGAAAAAAACTACTGAAAAGAAAACTAAATAAGCTTTTTCAGGGATAATCCACTTGTATCAATAGGGATAAGTTAGATTTCTTATCCCTACTGATACAAGAAATTAGTTTCTACGTAACTTTTAAGTAAAAATCATCATAACCATAAATAAATAAATGATATGATTTTAGAATATGAGCAATTTAAGCAAGCAGAAGAATTAGTTGAAAAAATAATTGAAGAAACTCCAATTGATGATATTCAACGGGAAATTGAAAGCGCAACAAAAGGTTTTACAGAAAAAACAAAGCGGTTTTTCTATGACCATTTAAGTAGGTTATTCTTAAATGTAATGCTAAATAGGCTTGAAGAATTTAGAAATGATGCTAAAGATAAAGCAATTTACGCAAGAAAAGCTATTATCAAATTGGTTAATCCCAACCAAGTAAATTATGTTTGAGTTTTATAGAGATTGTTCTTTTATTGGTCAAAATACATCTTCCTGGTTTACACTAATTTTACAACTAGCCACACCGCTTATAGCCCTTTGTGCAGTCATAATTGCATTACGAAATTTGGCTGGACTTACAAGAGCGCAATCAATTCAAACACATATGAATTTGATAGCACTGGAAAATGAAATCAGAAAAAATCACGCTACATTCAAAATCTCAGCACTCAACCACAAAAATGCTACAAAAAGCACTAGTGAGAAAATTTTAACATCATTGCAACTAGATACTTTAAAACTAGAAGAAGATAACGCATTTATAGCTTACGTCAATTCTGTGGATAAACTTGCATCTTTGATAAATGCAAAATATGTGCAGGAACAATTTAATGAAAGAGATTGGAAAAATGAATATGAAGAAATATTTAAAGACGTTAAAAACCTTAGTGATGGTTATTTTATTATTATCACAAATAAATCAAGTTTGATAACAAATATAGATAAGGTACTCTTAAATTTTAATTTTACTAAAAAATAAAAAACAATGAAAGTAACAGTCGTAGGAGCAGGAAATGTAGGCGCAACTTGCGCTGATGTGCTTATTCATAGACAAATAGCTGATGAAATTGTCCTTTTGGACATTAAAGAAGGCGTGGCTGAAGGAAAAAGTTTGGATATGCTCCAAACCGCTACCTTGCTTGGGTTTGGTACTAAAATCACTCCTTCTACCAATGATTATACAAAAACGGCTAACTCTGATATTGTCGTTATTACTTCTGGCGTGCCTCGTAAGCCTGGTATGACTCGTGAGGAACTTATTGGCATCAATGCAGGAATTGTCAAAACTGTTACAGAAAATGTTATAAAACATTCTCCTAAAGCTATTATTGTGATGATTGCTAATCCAATGGACACAATGACCTACCTTGCCCTTAAATCTTCGGGCTTGCCAAAGCACCAAATTATTGGAATGGGTGGCATTTTGGATAGCGCAAGATTTAAAACTTATCTTTCTATGGCACTTGATAGCCCTCAATACGACATTGAAGGCGTGGTAATTGGTGGTCACGGAGATACAACTATGATTCCGCTTACTCGTTTTGCTACTTATAAAGGCGTGCCTGTTGCTCAATTCCTCAATGCTGACCAAAGTAAGCAAGTGGCTGCTGATACTATGGTAGGTGGTGCAACACTTACAAAACTTCTTGGAACTTCTGCTTGGTATGCACCTGGTGCAGCGGCGGCACTTTTGGTAGAAAGTATTGCTCGTGACCAAAAACGCCAATTTCCTTGCTGTGTTTTCCTTGAGGGAGAGTATGGACAGAAAGATATTTGTCTTGGGGTGCCTGTCATTGTCGGTAAAAACGGATGGGAAAAGATTATTGATTATAAACTTAATGCAGAAGAGCAAGAGGCTTTCAATAAGTCGGCTGATGCTGTGCGTAGTATGAATGATGTACTTGCAACACTCTAGTTTTTTGTAGATTATAAGTTATAAATGAAACATAAAGGCGACTTTTACGAAGTCGCCTTTATTGTTTTTTATGTAATTTACCTAAACGTTGATATTATTTTGGTAAGTGTTTAGTAAATTTACCTAAACGTTGATACTATTTTGGTAAGTGTTTAGTAAATTTACCTAAACGTTGATACTATTTTGGTAAGTGTTTAGTAAATTTACCTAAACGTTGATACTATTTTGGTAAGTGTTTAGTAAATTTACCTAAA
>JANYGM010000090.1 GCA_025362415.1 bacterium | reverse complement strand
TACCTAATTCATAAGATTTTAGGTCAATAGACTCACCTAAGTCATTTTCTATGATTATTCTAATTTTTGTCATAAGAGTTTTTTTCGTAAAGTTACATAAAAATCAATATATTTGCAACGGAACTTTTACAGCAACAAATTTTGTACATAAAGTTCTGCATCAGCTTCCTCAAAAACCTGTTTTTTATTGATAATTTTGGTATTTTTAGTATTTTTTTGTGCAAAAATTTCAGAAGAAAATACTAGAAAAAGCATCAAAAAAATAGAAAAATGAAAACTATAAAGGTTATAAAATGTATGCTTTTTCATAAAATAGTTGTTGTTTAATTTTTGTTTAGATTTTAGTGTGGCAAGGTAGAAAAAAGTAAGAATTATCTTACATTTACAACACAAAAAAAGTGCTAGATTTTTACCTGAAAAATAATACCAATTTCATTTAGAATCTTTCTAAATAACATCAAAAAAAATAGCTTTATTTGATAATCAGCCAAATTTTGTATTTTTGTGAAATATTGAAATATTTAAACTTCATCAACCAACCTAAAACCTCTTTTTTTATGGCATTTGACATAGAAATGATAAAATCCGTTTATGCACGTATGGAAACACGCATCAACGAGGCACGTAATTTAGTAGGGCATCCGCTTACACTTGCTGAAAAAATCCTTTATTCGCATCTTCACCCTGCTTTTCCGCTACAAAATTTCAAACGTGGCATTGATTATGTTGATTTTGCGCCAGATAGAGTGGCTATGCAAGATGCAACCGCTCAAATGGCACTTTTGCAATTTATGCAGGCAGGAAAACCAACTGTTGCTGTGCCTTCTACGGTGCATTGCGACCATTTGATACAAGCAAAAGTAGGTGCAGTAGCTGATTTGGCTACGGCAAACACTTCAAACAAAGAAGTTTATGACTTTTTGGCATCTGTTTCTGATAAATATGGTATTGGTTTTTGGAAAGCAGGGGCAGGAATTATACACCAAGTTGTAATAGAAAATTATGCTTTTCCTGGTGGAATGATGATAGGAACAGACTCACATACGCCTAATGCAGGCGGTTTGGGTATGATTGCCATAGGTGTTGGTGGTGCTGATGCCTGTGATGTAATGGCAGGACTTGCGTGGGAGCTGAAATTCCCTAAACTTATTGGCGTAAAACTTACTGGAAAACTCTCTGGTTGGGCTTCTGCAAAAGATGTTATCTTGAAAGTTGCAGGAATTTTGACTGTTTCTGGTGGTACTGATGCTATTGTAGAATATTTTGGAGAAGGCGCAGAATCTCTTTCTTGCACAGGAAAAGGTACTATTTGTAATATGGGTGCAGAAATTGGCGCAACAACTTCTCTTTTTGCTTATGACGACAAAATGAAAGCCTATCTTGATGCCACAGACAGAGCTGATATTTCTGCTGAAGCAGACAAAATTAGGGAACATTTGCGTCCAGATTTGGGTGTTTATGAAAACCCAGCAGCTTATTACGACCAACTCATAGAAATAAATCTTTCTGAACTTGAGCCACACGTAAACGGACCTTTTACGCCTGATTTGGCTTGGCCTATCTCAAAATTAGCACAAGCAGTAAAAGATAATGGTTGGCCAGAAGTGCTTTCTGTGGGACTTATTGGCTCGTGTACCAACTCTTCGTATGAAGATATTTCTCGTGCTGCGTCTTTGGCACAACAAGCTATCAACAAAAAACTAAAAGTAAACTCTGAATATACCATTACGCCAGGCTCGGAACTTGTGCGTTTTACGGTGGAAAGAGATGGATTTTTGGCTATTTTTGGTAAAATTGGTGGTGTAGTTTTGGCAAATGCTTGTGGACCTTGTATTGGGCAATGGGCTAGACACGGTGCGGAAAAACAAGAAAAAAATTCTATTATTACTTCTTTTAATAGAAATTTCTCTAAACGTGCAGACGGAAACCCAAATACACATTCGTTTGTGGCTTCGCCTGAAATTGTAACGGCTTTGGCTATTGCAGGGAAAATGACGTTTAATCCTTTGACTGATTTTCTTACTAACGAAAATGGTGAGCAAGTAAAATTAGACGAACCAACAGGAATGGAACTTCCTCCAAAAGGCTTTGATGTAGAAGATGCTGGTTATCAGAAACCTGCGGAAGATGGTAGCAAAGTGCAAGTTGTTGTAAGTGCGACATCTGACCGTTTGCAGTTGCTTGCGCCATTTTTGGCGTGGGAAGGAGCAGATTTGAAAGGCTTAAAACTACTCATTAAGGCAAAAGGAAAATGTACAACTGACCATATTTCTATGGCTGGACCTTGGCTAAAATATCGTGGGCATTTGGATAATATCTCTAATAATATGCTTATTGGAGCTATCAATTTCGCCAACGACAAGGCAAATACTGTAAAAAATCAGCTTACAGGTGAGTACGGGGAAGTTCCAACGGTGCAACGTGCCTATAAAGCGCAAAGTGTGGGTACTATTGTGGTGGGTGATAATAATTATGGTGAAGGCTCTTCTCGTGAACACGCTGCTATGGAACCTCGTCATTTGGGGGTTCGTGTGGTACTTGTGAAATCTTTTGCCCGCATACACGAAACAAACCTGAAAAAACAAGGAATGTTAGCCATTACATTTGCTAATAATGCTGATTACGACAAAATCCAAGAAGATGATAGCATTGATATTCTTGGACTTACATCTTTTGAGGCAGGAAAAAACCTTGTGGTTGTACTCAATCATAAAGATGGTACTTCTGAAGCATTTGAGGTAAAACATAGCTATAACACACAACAAATAGAGTGGTTTAAGGCTGGTGGCGCACTTAATTTGATTGCAGCAGGCAAAAACGCTTAGGTTTTTGCTTTTTATACTGTGAACGGCTTGGATTTCGGAAAATGTATTGAAGTCCAGCGGACTGGCATATTTATAGAAAAATAGGTCAAAAATGTATTTAGCTCCAGCGGAGCGGTACTAGCAAGTGCTAGTTTTATAAATATGCCGCTCCGCTGGAGCTTTAATACAAATACAATGATGTTTCTATAAAACTAGCTCTTGCTAGTGCCGTTCCTCTGGAACGAATACAAAATTTGTTTTCCGAAATTCTTCCCATTCAAAGTATAATAAAAAAACTACCTTCTCAAGGTTTTGAGAAGGTAGTTTTTTTATTTACATTCGTATTTCTCCTTAGATTTATCTTATCAGCGTCAGCGTTCCCTTGTAAGTAAACAAATTCCCTAAATAATCTTCTATCTCACATACATACACATACACACTTGGGGGCATCTGTATACCATTTCTTTCACCGTTCCAGCCTTCTGAAAATAATTTTGTATCAAAAATTTTCTGATTATTTTCGTCAAAAATAAGCATTGAAAAAGTCTTTACAAAAAAACCTTTTGGCTCAAAAGTATCATTCAAATTATCATTATTGGGTGTGAATGCCGTTGGAAACTGCATTTTGTACTTTCTTTCAACAAAAACTGTATTAGAACTACTTACAAATGGTGTAGTTGCGTTAGAAGTTGTGCCAATTACCTTATAAGTGATGATTTGATTTTCCAAATCTGGTAGATTGTCTGTATAAGTCAAAGCCTTTCCCACAGAAATCTCTTCATAAACAACTCCTAAATTGTTGATTTTCTGCAATTTATAAGAAATAGTATTATTATCAGAATTTTTGTAAGCTGTCCAAGTGAGTATTCTAGCAGAAAGTACATCTTGCGAACTTGTGCTTACATTCAAAATAATAGGACAAGTTGCGCCAGAAAACAAAGCCACAAAGCCACAAGTTGCTACATTCGTAATTTTATAACAATTTGAAATATTATTACTAGAATTATTACCCACATTGTTAGTAATAAAATCTTCTTCAAAAGTAATATTTGTTGTTGTTTGTGTTTTTACGTTATTTTTTAGGATTTGATAGGTTTTCAAATCATCAAAACTGCTTCCTGTTGCGTCCCAAGAGAGTTTTATTTTATTATTTTCAATGGTTGAATTTAATTTTTTAACTTCTAATGGAGCGGTTGTAGTTGCACCAATACTACTGGATAGCGTGATTGTATTGTTACATTTGTCCGTTATTTTCAAATAAAAATCATAACTTTTCAAAAGTGTATTTAACTTAGAAAAACTACGTGTAATAGCTACAGAGGTTGTATCTTGCCACGTTTTAAGTAATGTTCGTGGTGCGTTATCTTCAGAAACAAACAATTCAAAAAGCAAATCCTTTTTAAAGCCACTAAAATTTAGGTCAATAACGCCATCACAAATGCTTTTTGGCTTGCTGGTGCTTGCTGTTTGCATACCAATTTCATTAGCAGTATTAAGTTCCGTGAGCGTTTGATAAGTCCGAATAGTCATAATACTATCTTTCCTGCATCTTGCGCCATCTATTCTACCAATATTGTACGTTCCACTTACTTTTACAGTATAAACTGGACCTAGCGGATTTGTGATTGTAGGATAAATTTTTGTAAAAGGAACATTAGCCACAATAGGCGTAAAAACTGCTGGCGTTTGGTCGCCAAAATCAGCCTCATAACTATCATAACCCACATTTTGAACGGTTAAAACTACTTGTTTCCCTGCGCAACGCACAAGTGTAAGGCTCAAAGCAGGTGTAGGAAGCACACGCACATAATTAGTTTTTTTGATACTTCCACTTTGCCCTACACCAGCATCATAAAACATTGTTACAGAATACAAACCAGGATTTGGATAAGTAAAAGTGCTTACATTTGTCCCAGCAATAGGCAAATTATCTGCAAACTGATAGACAACAGTTCCGCAGGTGGCACATTTGGTAAAAGTAACCGTAAAAGGCGCACAACCTTTGATTTCTGTGGCAGTAGCAGGATAATTATTTTCTGTAAAATTAAATTGTGCTTTTAAAATAGTGCTACTAAATAGCAGCAAAAGGCATATAAAAGTGATTTTAAGAAGGTTTTGCATCTTAATAATTGATATTAGTATTGGTAATTATTCTCACAAATCTAAGCAAAAAACGGACTAGGATTTTTAAGATTATAAGATTTTAGGATTTTAGGAATTAATTTTGGGTAGTTATTCAAAATTTATCCCCCAAACGGAGATAAATTTGTCATCACTTGCAGAAATTAGATAATCTTGGCTATCATTTTGATAATCAGACCATAAAATTTTATTTACGCTGGTGGCGTGGCTTGCGTTGCGTGCTTTGTCTATCACTTTTAGCAGGCTGAAAGTCATAGAATCCCATATTTTGATAGATTTATCCATACTGCAAGTAGCAAAATAGTTGCCACAATAAGAAAAATCAATATCGTTGATAGCAAAAAGATGCGCTATAATATCTGTTTTGAGTTGATAAGAGTTGTTTTCTTTATTTTTCTCCCAAATTTTAAGATGGGCATCTCTGCTTCCAGAAATCAATAAATTACTATTATTTTTATTATTATCTTGATTATTAGAGAAATAACATAAAGAAAAAACAGAACTAATATGCGCCTCTATTTCTTGTTTGAGTTGTAGTGTTTGCAAATCAAAAATATGTATAAAATTGTCGCTGCTGGCTACTGCAAACTCATTATTTTGAGGATTTATGGCAATTTTTCTTAGGCTTTTGGTAGAAATTTGAATATGTTTTTTAACTGCAAAAGTAGCTAAATCTACAATAGTCAGAACGCCATCACCTTGCGCCACAAAAGCGCAATAATTATTTTGTGTTTTATCTTGATTATCTTCTTGATTATGAACTATTTGTATATCAAAAATTTGGCTTTTAGTGATTTTGAGAGATTTGTTTTTTTCTTTATTTGGAATATAATTATCTTCTGAATTTTCATCAAAATTATTTTCAAAATAAATCATCTGTAAACCTTCAAAATTTTGTCCAACTATTAACGCATTTTCCTGTGTGAAGTAGCGCATAGCATATACAGAACTAGGGATTTGTGCCACCAAACGCCCTAATTCTGGATTTTTCAAATTCCAAAGTGCTATTTTTCCATCACCACCAGAAGAGAAAAACAAATGCTTTTCTGGGAGTTTTTCCAAAGAATAAACGCAATCCTGATGCCCTGCAAGGGTTTCTATCTTTTGTACTGTAATTTTAGGTAAGTTTTTGGGTAAAATCATTTTATAAAAACTTGTAAATTTTAATTATAAATAAACACAAAGTATTGGTAATCAATGTTTTAAAAAATATATTCATTCACAATTCACAATTCACAATTCACAATTTAAAATTCACAATTAAAGTTATTTTTTTGATTTCCATTTACTTTCCATATAAAGTTGTTGTGCATCTTTGATGGCTTGATAAGCGGCTGCGCTATCGTCCCAACCTTCTACATCAACTTTTTTCTTCTCCAAATCTTTATAAACTTGGAAAAAATGTTCAATTTCTAGTTTCAAATGTGGAGAAACCTCTGATAAATCATAAATATGATTCCAAATAGGGTCGCTCACAGGCACACAAAGAATTTTCTCATCAGGTCCTTTGTCGTCGTGCATTTTGAAAAGTCCAATAGGACGCACCTCAATAATACAACCAGGAAAAGTAGGCTCTGTAACGAGTACAAGCGCATCTAGGGCATCTCCGTCACGCGCAAGTGTTTCTGGGAAAAAGCCATAATCTGTTGGATAGTGCATAGAAGAAAAAATCATACGGTCATAACGCATCATTTTCTTTTCATAATCAAATTCATATTTATTTCTGCTCCCTTTTGGTATCTCCACAATGGCATCAAGCGTAAAATCTGGCTTGGTTTCTGTTTTTTCAGTTATTTTATCTGACATATTTTAGTGTTTTTTAGATTATTTTTCTGTTTTCTGTTACAAACATACACAAAAATTGTAGTTTTTAATTAGAAATTTTGTTTTTTGTTCACTCAACACTACTCACTATTTCACTACACACTAAAATCTACACTTCTATCATAAACCTTACTAAATTTGCGCCTGCTTCCAGTTCTAATTTTTTGCGTAGGCGTTGTCTATTTTTATCAAAACTATCAGGAGAAATATGCAAAATCTGTGCAATATCTTTGTTATTGAGGTTCATACGCATATAAGCACACATACGTAAGTCATTGTTTGAAAGTTTTGGATAATTATTGATTAAACGCTCAAAAAAGCCTGTATGCACAAGCTCAAAGTGCATTTTGAACTTATCCCAATCATCATCAATTTTAATGGAACTATCAATTTGTTTGATAATTTTTGAGGTTTCTAAATTTGGTTTTTCCTTTTCTAATGTTGTTTTTAGTTCTCCTAAAACTTCATTTTTTTGTATGATATGTAGGGTTGCGCTGGCAAGTTCTTGGTTTTTGTAGTCCAAATCTAGTTGATATTTTTCTTGTTGTATTTGGTTTAATTGTTGTTGCATTTGCAGACCTTCTTGGAGTTTTTGGGCTTCTAGTTGTTTTAGGTCATTTTCTGTGGCAAGGCGTTTATTTTCTTCTTCTTTTAGTTCATTTTCCACTTGCAAACGGTTATTTTCTTCTTGTTTGAGGTTTCTTTCATTGATAAATATTTTTTTATTTTGAAGATTATTTCTATAAATCAAAAATAAAATGATAAAAATAAGTGCAGAAAGTAGCATTAAAGCATAATTAGTATAAGTTTTCTGCTTTATTTCTGCTTGTTGGATTTTTATTTGTGTGTCTTTTTTCTCATCATTGTATTTTGCTTCTAGTTTTACTATTTTTTCTGCACGTTCTTTACTTTGAATGCTATCCTTCAAAAAAAAGTATTTTTTAGTTAAAAAAAGTGCTTTTTCATAATCTTTTTTTTCTTCATAAAATAGGGCTTGTGTATAATAAAAGTCTTTCAATAGTTCAAAAGCGTGTTTTTTTTGTATAAGTGAATCTGCCAAATTAAGGTATTTTTGCGCAGTAATAAAATCTTTTTGTCTAAAATTCAGTTCTGCAAGAAGCAAAGAAACAGAGGTAAGGTTATAATTATCATTGATTTCAATTTGGATTTTTTCAGCATTTTTCAAAAATAAAGTAGCTTTTTCAAAATCTTTTTTTGCTAACCAAATCCTTCCAAGTTCCATAGAACTTTGCGCCCAAATGCGTTGATTAGCTATTTTTTCAGCATTAAGATTAGTTTCTTCCAAATATTTAATAGCGTTTGTGGTATCTTTTCTTTTAAGATAAAGCAAACCCAAATTATTCAATGTATTGAGCCAATTAGGTTTATTATTGATTTTTTTGTATGATTTTTCTGCTTTTAAAGCATATTCTAAGCACTTTTCTAGTTTTTCATCAGCAAGATAAACATTATAAAGATTGTTATAAGCATTAGCCTGCCCAGTTTCATTTTTGATATTTTCTGCTATAAAAAGGCTTTTAAGATGGTTTTCTACTGCGTTCCCATAGTCACCCATACCCATATAACATAAACCCGCAAAAGTATAACCTCGCATCTCAAAAAGTGGAAAATTATGCTTTTGTGCCATCAAAATAACATCTTTATACTTAATAAGTGCTTCTTTGAGATTTCCTGTAAGTTCCAACGCCACACCACGCCAACACTCTGCCTCTGTCATTCCTTTGAGAAATGATAGTTTTTCAGCTAAAATATAGGCTTCATCAGCGTATTTTTGGGTATTTTTTGGGTCAATATAAAAAAAATGATAGGCAATTTTATTTTTGATATTGACAAGATTAGTATCTTCTTTTGTACTTTTGAGAAGGTTTTTAAGGCTATCTATTTGGTGTGTTTGTGCCTGCAAACAAGGATTAAAAAGCAATAAACATAGTTTTAGTAGAAAAAAAAGAAGTAATGATTTTTTCATAGAGAAATTTATTTTCAATATTTTGTATTCATTGTTGCTGTAAAAGTTCCGTTGCAAAATAGTGTCTTGTTGATTGGTGAGGACACCAAACAATGTTATAGCCCAGTAATGTTAATTTCTAAAAAAGTGCTATACTTTGTGTTGTCGGGTGTTTCCACCCGACAACAAATATAGCTTTTAAATACCAGTTTTTGGAGAAAATAAAACGTAAAAATCATTATTTTCTCCAAAATGAAAAACCTAAAAGCGCATTTGTCGTCAGGTGGAAACACC
>JANYGM010000034.1 GCA_025362415.1 bacterium | reverse complement strand
CAAATATCAAAACCACCCCTAACCCCTCCTTGAAAAGGAGGGGGACAAAACTCCCCTCCTTCCTAAGGAGGGGCTGGGGGTGGTTTTTAGTACCAATTTATTGTTAAATACTTGATAATCAAACTATAAAAACTCTAATATACCGCCCTGCTGGGGCTGAATACAATTTATCAATGTCGTTATCTAACTCACAATGTATTAACTCCCTTTGGGGTTGGGGGCTGAATAATGATTATAAAAGTTTGTGGATTAAGAGAAAAAGCTAATATACTCGCAATAGATACACTTTCTATTGATTTAATGGGAATGATTTTTTATGAAAAATCACCTCGTTTTGTGGAAGATATTGCAGACATTCCTGTTACGAATACTCCGAAAGTAGGTGTTTTTGTGGATAGTTCTTTGGAATATATTTTGGAGAAAATAGAAAAATATCAACTAAAATATATTCAACTTCACGGCAATGAAAGCCCTGATTTTGTTTATAATCTTCACCTAGAAATGAAAGCAGAAAACATCAAAATAATTAAGGTATTTAGTATTGATAATCAAGAAGATAATCAAAAAAATAGCAAAATAAATAATGATTTTATGGCTGAATATGTGCCTTTTTGTGATTATTTTTTATTTGATACAAAAGGCACAAATCACGGCGGAACAGGCATTAAATTTAATTGGCAAATCTTAGAAGGTTATACCCTAAAAACACCATTTCTATTAAGTGGAGGCATAACTGCTGATGATATTGACGAAATAAAAAACATTCAACATCAACAATTTGTAGGAATTGACATCAATAGCAAATTTGAAATAAAAGCAGGTCTTAAAGACGTAGAAATGATTAAAAAATTTATTGAAAATCTAAAAAAATGTCTTTAAAGTCCCCTTTGGGGATTTAGGGGCTGTTATCAAAAATCTAAAAAAATGAAACTAGCATTAGACAGACCAAAACCTATAAATGGCTTATATGGTGCATTTGGAGGGGCTTTTATTCCAGAACTTTTGTACCAAAATGTACAAGAATTAGAAGAAAATTATGAGCGTATCATTCAAGAGCCTGATTTTCAAGCAGAATTTCAGAAGTTGTTGAAAGATTATGTGGGTCGTCCTACGCCCTTATATTTTTCTGAAAATCTATCAAAAAAACACAAAACAAGGATTTTCTTAAAACGTGAAGACCTTACACACACAGGCGCACACAAGATAAACAACGCAATAGGACAGGTTTTATTAGCACAAAAACTAGGAAAAACACGCATTATTGCAGAAACGGGCGCAGGACAACACGGAGTCGCAACGGCTACCGCTTGTGCTTTGCGTGGCTTGAAGTGCGTTATTTATATGGGTAGCGTGGATATTGAAAGGCAAGCTCCTAATGTACAACGTATGAAAATGTTGGGAGCAGAGATTGTGGCAGTAGAAAGTGGCTCAAAAACGCTTAAAGATGCCACCAATGAAGCTATACGAGATTGGATAAACAACCCAATTGATACACATTACATTATTGGCTCTGTGGTTGGTCCGCACCCATTTCCTGATTTGGTGTCTATTTTTCAGTCTGTAATAAGTGAAGAAATCAAAAAACAGCTTTTTGAGCAAATGGGCGTAGAAAATCCTACTCACGTAATAGCCTGCATTGGTGGTGGCAGTAATGCGGCTGGTGCTTTTTATCATTTTATCAATGAGCTTGAGGTGCAACTAATAGGCGTTGAGGCGGCGGGTTTGGGCATTGACTCTGGTAAAACTGCGGCAAGTCTTGCAAAAGGCACAAATGGTATTATTCACGGATTTTTGACAAAATTGATGCAAACATCTGACGGTCAGATAGTTGAGCCACATTCTATTTCTGCTGGACTTGATTATCCTGGTGTAGGACCTTTGCACGCACATTTATACACTTCAAAACGTGCTACTTTTTTAAGCGTAACAGACGACCAAGCATTAAAAGCAGGATTTGATTTGGCTAAAATAGAAGGGATTTTGCCTGCCTTAGAAACAGCTCACGCACTTGCAGCACTTGACCTTATGACGTTTTTACC
>JANYGM010000016.1 GCA_025362415.1 bacterium | reverse complement strand
TAAAAAAACAGAAATATTCTTGTGAAGTGCTTTCAAGTCTATTTTGCCGTCTGCTTTAGCTGACGGTGCAAAAAACTTCAAGTGCCAAAACGAAAGTAAACCAGACTAGCCTGACGGCTATGGGGCTTGCCCCTGCCCAATTTGCGAAAGCAACACGACAAACAAAAATAAGCTAAAACTTGCTCTACGAGGGCAGGGGCAAGCCCAGCCCCTACATTTTAATAGATTTGTTTCAATTTCTAAATATTTAACCTAAACAGTTACCTTGTTTTAATAATCAGCTACAAAGATACACTTATTTTGTATCAAAATAGCTGATTTTCCGTAATTCGTAATTGATTACTCCATACACGCCTTTACAAAGCCCATAAAAAGTGGGTGAGGAGTCATTACGGTGCTTTTTAGTTCTGGGTGAAATTGTACGCCTACAAACCAAGGGTGCGCAGGAATTTCCATCATTTCTACTAGATTTTTGTCAGGATTTGTGCCTGTGGCAATCATTCCATTTTCCTCAAATTCTTTGAGATAATCATTATTAAATTCGTAGCGGTGGCGGTGGCGTTCTTTTATTTTGGTTTTTCCGTAGGCTTGTGCGCCACGTGAGCCTTTGCGCAACTCACAGGTATATGCGCCCAAACGCATTGTACCGCCTTTGTCCGTGATTTTTTTCTGGTCTTCCATCATAGTTATCACAGGGAAAGGTGTTTCTTTGTTCATTTCTGTAGAATGAGCAGTAGTTTTACCCAAAACATTCCTTGCAAACTCAATAACGGCACATTGCATACCCAAACATATTCCAAAAAATGGTATTTTGTTCTCTCTCACGTATTTTACTGCCAAAACTTTACCTTCAATACCACGTTCTCCAAAACCTGGTGCAACCAAAATGCCATTCAAATCTTTGAAAAGTGTGGCTATATTTTCTTCAAAAATCCCTTCTGATTGTATCCATTTAAGGTTTACCTTACATTCGTTGTATGCGCCTGCGTGTATAAACGCCTCTGTAATAGACTTATACGCATCTGGAAGTTCTACATATTTGCCTACCACACCAATAGTAATTTCAGTTGTAGGATTTTTTAGTTTTCCCAAAAAAGCCTTCCACGCATCTAAATCAGGGTCTTTTTTGGAAGAAAGTTTGAGCTTTGCCAACACACGCTCATCTAATTTCTCTTTTTTCATCAAAAGAGGCACATCATAAATAGTGTCCGCATCTAGTGCTTCAATTACAGAATTGATGTGTACGTTGCAAAAAAGAGCTATTTTCTTTCTCAAATCCATTGGAATAGGTCTTTCGCTACGACAAACAAGAATATCTGTTTGAAGACCTGCCTCCGAAAGTTGTCTAACAGAGTGTTGCGTAGGTTTTGTTTTGAGTTCTCCTGCTGATTTTAGGTAAGGCACAAGCGTAAGATGCACAATAACAGTGTCGTGAGCGTTTAATTCCCATTTTAGTTGTCTTACGGCTTCAATAAATGGCAAAGATTCTATATCACCCACGCAACCACCAATTTCTGTAATGATAATATCAAACTCGCCTGTTTCACCTAAAATAAGGATATTTCTCTTGATTTCGTCTGTGATATGTGGCACAACTTGGACAGTTTTGCCTAGATACGCACCTTGTCTTTCATTGGTAATAACTGTGTTGTAGATGCGCCCTGTGGTGATATTGTTAGCTTTTGAGGTGGGAACATTCAAAAAACGTTCATAATGTCCCAAATCAAGGTCAGTTTCTGCGCCATCTTCCGTAACATAACATTCACCGTGTTCGTAGGGGTTAAGTGTGCCAGGGTCAATGTTTAGGTAAGGGTCAAATTTTTGGATAGTAACGCTAAATCCACGTGCTTGAAGGAGTTTTGCAAGGGAAGAAGCAACAATTCCTTTGCCTAGTGAGGAGGTTACGCCACCTGTCACGAAAATATATTTTGCCATAACGCAGTTTATTAGTCTTTTTTTAGATTTTGCTGATGTAGTTGTTATGGACGACAAAAGTAGTCAAAAATAGGGAATAAACGAATTTTTTTGAATAAAAAACACCTAATTATTTTATCTTAATTTTTAAGCAGTTACTTGGCTTTACCAAGTAATATTTATCTGTATTAGGGCTTTCGCATCTAATTTGGCACTTTTAGGGCTAATTTGTCCAATAAAGCAGAAAAATTGTGAATGTTTAATTTATAAAACACAATAGTTCGTTAAAATTTGGTTATTCCATAAGCCCGCTAAAATATTTTAGTGGACTTTTTTATTTTATTCATTTTTATAGCAATAATCCTTTTAATTCATCTAAAAGCCCTGAAATATCAAATAAATCACTCATCTTAATTGTGAGTTTAAAATTAACGCTATTGCCTGGATTCATTTCAACAAGTTGCCTTTTATAATCTCCTTGAATAATAAAATGATTTCTTTCTTTATGAATATATTTTGTTTCTGACTTCAAAAACAATCTATAAAGCAACTTATCTTCACAAATACCCAAACATATTAGGTAGTCATAGTTATATCTTGGATTGATGCCATTAAACTGAAAAGTATTACCAGTTCGTCCTTTTCTAGCGGTCTTTATTTCAATATACTTTTCTGATTGTGTTAGAATATCATACTCATTGTGTATAATGCCATCTTCAACTATTTCTGTTATTTCGGCAACTATCAGTTTCATATATTCTTCTCCAATTTGTCCAACAGCATTACCTTCAAAATCTCTAATTTTAGAAAATATTTCGCTATAATCTCTACCTAAATTTAACTCATTATGCTTTCTTTCAATTATTTCAGCAAATTTTTCTTCTAAATTCATTTTTTAATAGTTATTTAATTTTATCAATATTATCTTGTAAAGCACTAAATATATTAGACTTTCCCAAATGATAGCAAGCATTAGTGGCAAGGCTTCCATATTTCGTCCAATCTAAATTTTGTAGTAAATCTTTAATTTTATTTCTTATAATCTCATCTTGAGTTATTAGAACAATAGCAACACCTGATTTATATTTTACCTCCTCAAAGGTATCTACAACTGAAATGCTACCATAAAAAGTTGAGGAAAGATAATAATCAGCTTTCTGCTCATAAATCCATCTTTTGCCACATTCTCTATTTTTTGCTAACGAAACTGTATAAATTTTCAATAAATCTCCAAAAGGCTCATTTTTTTTATTTTTATACCAACTAAATTCCTCGTCATTCGTTTTGTGATTTTTACTCCAAATTTGAAAAACACACTTCACATCTACATTTTTATTGGTATTAGGATTATAAAAAGCGTTTTCTACTAATCTTTCAGAATGAATTAAATTAAAACCTTTTACTCTATATTTTACAGAACCTTTGCCTTTACTTTCAAAAAACATTGGCAAAATAAAGCAAACATAATCTGCATTTTTGGAATGATTGATAAAATTTAATGCCATTACGCCCCTATGCCCAAAAGGAGGATTACCAATGATAATATTTTTTTTATTTTTTGGCAAACTATATTGCAAATAGTCTGACTGTATTATTTCGTCATTAAGTGGGTGAATATCTATACCTATTCTGTTATTTTTTGGCAATAAATTAAAAAAAGTACCATTACCTGCGCTTGGCTCAATCCATTGAAAACTTTCTAGATTATCTTCATATTGAGAAATTATTTCATTTGTTTTTTCAAGTAGATATTCAGCTGTTGAAATTTTTGTAAAATATTGGTCTAGTAAGTTATTGGCATTTATTTTCATTGCATTGCCATTGACATACTTAAAGTCACTAGCTACGCTTGGTTCATTTTCTTGCGTGATTTCTCCAAAAAGGTTTGTAAAATACATTTTATATAATTTTTAGAGTGTCTTGTAATGAGATTTTTTGCTACCGTACACAGTTTTAAAAAAATTATGGTCTGTACCGTAATGCAATGAAGGTCTGACCATAATTCTTTTTAAAACGAACTTACTCTTTTTTATTAGTGGTCAGACCTTCGTTCCTCTACGGTACAGACCACTAAT
>JANYGM010000482.1 GCA_025362415.1 bacterium | reverse complement strand
TAGGGTTATTATGATTGAATTTTTATTTTAAATTGTTTTTATTTTATTCTTTGTGTTTACTTCACACCTCACACTTCACACCTCATTACATCATAAAAAGTACCTTGCACCTAATTGCAAGCCTGTCCAAGAAGTAATATTACCGTCTTTTATTTTGAAATTATTAAAAACTGTAAATGGCTTGTCTATGATATTTACACCACTTGGCGAGTTAAGCATATTGAAAGTAACACCTCCAAAAATTCCCCAATTTTTGCTTAATTTCTGTCCAAGCATTATTTTTGCTTGTGTGAGTATGCCTTTTTCATTTTTATTAAACTTCATATCAGGTGCAAGTGCATAAAGCATCAATTCACCAGAAATATTATATTTTCCCTTAAAATCCCATTCAGAGCCAATTCCGTAGCCATAAGCCATTAAAGTTTGTTTTTGGTTATGATTTTCAGTAAGTCTGCTACCCACTGCAAAAATATTATAAAATTTTCTCACGCCCGTTTTTAGGCTGACATTGCCATAAAGTGCCTCACTTGTACTCATTTCAACTACATTGTGTCCACCTTTTTTGACTACATTTACAAGCCCAATAGTCAAAACTTTATCATTTTCTCCAACAATATTTACAAGCCCTACTTGCAAACCTCGTGCCTTATTTTTTGAGATATTTACAAGTCCAATTTGTGCGCCTACAAGCGTATCAGTGGCATTTGCAATGGCTGCAATCTGTACGCCACGTACTTTTTTCTTACTGATATTAGCTAAAACTGCCACTTGTGCGCCGTCAACTTGCTCATTACTGATGTTGGCAACAGATGCAATTTGAACACCTTTTACTTTATTTTTACTGACATTTGCAAGTCCAGCAACCTGCAAACCTTGTACTTTTTCTTTGTTAATATTCACTAAACCCGCTATTTGTACGCCTTTCGTTTCTCCTCTACTGATATTAGCAAGTCCCGCAACCTGCAAACCTTCTACTTTTCCTGTACTGATATTACTCAAACTACTTATTTCTGCACCTTTAACACCAGCAGAAATACTTGCCAAAATGCCCACAGAGGCATAATGTTTAGATTTTTGGGCTTTCAAATTCGTTCCAATAGGTGAGAAAACCGTAATTTGAAATTTCTGTGCAAATTTTTCTTTTTTGACTATTTGTACTGTTTCAATTCGTTTTATTTCTCTATTTTTTACTTCAAAATCAGTAGGGAAATAATTTTCAAAAAGATTTATATCTGCTAAAAAATGCTTTGTAGATGTACTAAGTGTATTTTCATCAGCCATTGTTTGTGTCTTCACAAACAACTTTTCTTTTACGTTTTCATTTTCTTTATTTATAACAGTTTGATTTTCAGATGTTTCTATATTCAAAAATGATTTATCTTTCGCAAGCAAATCTGTATTTTTTGCCGTTGTTTGTGTCTTCACAAACAACTCTTTTTCTTTGTTTTCCTTACTTGTAACTAATTGATTTTCAGGTGTTTCTATATTCAAAAATGATTTATCTTTCGCAAGCAAATCTGTATTTTTTGCCGTTGTTTGTATCTTCACAAACGACTTATCTAAATTATTTTTATCTTCAATATTTTGTATTGAATTTTCTTTTGTTTCAGAATTATCTTCTACATTATTTTTTGTAGGATTTTTCAGAATAAACACACTACTTTGTTGCTGATTTCTTTGAGAATTTTCAGTTTGATTTTCTTTAAAACTTTGTCTAAAATCATCTTTCAAATCATTTTCAAAAAGTTTTTTCAGAGAACTAACAGAATTAGTTGTATTGTTTTCAGTTAAATTTTTATCTAAATTTTCACCTAAAAAAGCATCAAAAATATTTCCAAAAGTATTATTCCCAAAACCACTTTTAACACTATTTAAAGCATTATTTTCTGTTTGATTTGTTTGTTTATTTCTCTTTTGATTTATTGCTAAATTATTACTAGAATTTGTATCAGAATTAAGAGAAATTACACTTGGTACAAATGCCATAGCTCCAATAAGTAGCGTTTTAGCTGCGTATGAGAAGATTTTAGCCGACAACGACATCACACCTGTACGTACAAGCCCACTCACAGAAAGACTCATAGCAAGTTTAGACCAATCATTTTCTTTGTCAAAAGAATGATGTTCTGTTTCTAGCTTTTGCTGGAGTTTTTCCCTAAAAAGTTTGTCTATTTCGTGGTCATTATGACGCATAACGGTTTTCTATTTCTACTCCTAAAAGTGCTATTACTTGTTTTTGAAGTTTCAGGCGTGCTTTTGCAAGATTAGATTTAGAAGTTCCTTCACTTATGAGCAATAGTTCAGCTATTTCTTTGTGAGAATAGCCTTCTATGGCATACAAGTTGAAAACTGCCTTATAAGCAGGTGAGAGGGTTTGTACGAGGTTTAGAAGTTCGTCATAAGAGATTTTATCTAATACGTCTTCACTTGTCACCTCAAAATCTGGTAGGTCGTTGTCATCAAGGGAAAAATTTTGATAAAATTTCTTATTTTGATGATAAGCATTGATGGCATTGTGTACCATTATTCTGCGTATCCAACCTTCAAAAGAGCCTTCTTGCTTATAACTAGGCAGATTTTTAAAAACTTTCATAAAGCCTTCTTGTAACAAATCTTTTGCTTCGTCTTTGTCGGAAGCGTAACGCAAACAAACCAACATCATCTTACCATAAAACATTTCAAATAATGCTTTATGTCCTTGCGCCTCACCGTTGAGGCAACTTTTGATGATATTTTTTTCTGTTGTCATTACATCTTCTTAATAGCAAGACAAGTCTTCTTTCAAAACGGTTGCCTACTTTTTTAAGAATTTAATTTTAAAGGTTGTATTATGTATAATTCATTGATTATCAACGAATTTATTTTTTAAATATTTTTAGGTTAAGCGTTAGAATATTGCTTTTTTGTAATTTTCTCTTTGAGGTTTTGTTTATTTATCTCTTTTTGTTTTTTGATGTAATTACTAATTTCGTTTTTCTCTTCATTAGTAAGTGGTGGACTTTGAATAATAAAATCAACACCAAAAGGTTCTTTAATATAGCCCATAAATTTAATTTTTATTGATGTTTCTAACAATATTCGTGCAAAAATACGTTATTTTATGCAGACAAACAAAAATAAAAATTCCTAAAATAAAATATCAAAGATAGGGTTACCTTTTGTACATTTTAGCATTAAAAGCATATTTACACAAAATATAATTCTTCAAAAGCATATTTTCATCTTATTAAATTTTTCAAAATACACTTTTGAAAGAATAAAATTCTGTTGCCTAAAAATTTTCAATAATATTATCTCACCAAAATCCATAAAAAAATGAAATCCATTAAATTTATTCCCGCCATTGTATTGATGTTTTTATTTGCAAATTGCGCACAAAAACACGAGCCAAAAATGACAGATAATGCTACCACAACCCAAGCCAGCCCACCACGAGAAGAATCCAAATCACCAGTAGAAAAATCAGCAGAAAGTGCTGTAATGCCTAATCAAAATCAACTAGATGAAGCCCAAGACCTTATCAAAAAAGACTCTGACACCCAATCAAATGCTTTTATGCCTTCCTCTGTGGCGGTTGTGAGCAAAGACACTGCACGCAAATTTATCATTACTGGTGACATCAAATTTAAGGCAAAAAACGTCATCAAAGCTACCTATAATATTGAAGACATTACGCACAAAGAAGGTGGTTTTGTAACTTCTACCACACTTGCAAGCAACACAGATTATATAACCACAACACCCGTAAGCATAGACTCGTCTATGGTTACGACATTTTATACTGTGAGTAATACACTGATTTTGAGAATTCCTAACTATAAATTGGATACAGCACTCAAACAAATTGCCAAAAATATTGACTATCTTGACCATAGAAACCTTAAAAAAGAAGATGTAGCCTTACAACTTCTAACCAATGAACTTGCCCAAAAACGTGCCAATAAAACTAAACAACGCCTTTCTAATGCTATTGACAAAAAAGGACAAAAACTTGATGATATTGTGTCTGCAGAACAGATTTTGAGCAATAAAGAAGAGCAATCAGACAACGCTAAACTCTCTAATATGTCAATAAATGACCAAATAGCATATTCTACGGTGAGTTTGGTCGTTTATCAGCCACAAACAGTCAAAAGAGAAATGATTTGTAATCATAAAAGTATTGAGCCGTTTGAGCCTAGTTTTGGTAGCAAAATAGTTGATTCTATGCAGTTTGGCTGGACAATCATTAAAGAAATTTTCCTTTTTATTGTAAAATCTTGGGCAATTCTTTTATTTGTTGGATTAGCATTTTTCCTTTATAGAAAATATAAAAAAAAATAATTGTGAATTGTGAATTAGGAATTGTAAATTAAATACAAAAAAATCCTGCAAAGTTTTTGTAGGATTTTTTTGTTTTTACTCACTTTTTAGCAATGCAAATTGAATAACTTATTTTTTTACAATAACTTAATAATCAAAGTTTTATATTCGGACTTCGTACCTCTTAATCCGTACTTGTTTCTTAGCTAATTTCAATAAAACCGTTATCCATTCTGGGTCGTTGGTCAAATAAAAACACTATAATTATAAGCATTACCAATTTTTTTTGCTGTAATAGCAAATAATTATCAAATCTACAACAAAAATCCTTATTTTTGCAACATTAAGAATATTAGCAAAAATCAATGGAAATAAAAATACTTCTCTCACAAATCAACGAGGAAATACAAAAAACTAGCTACGGAACGCACCCAAATGACCTTTACGAGCCTATTAGCTACCTTATGGCACTTGGGGGAAAGAGAATGCGCCCGCTTTTGGTGCTACTTGGTTACTACCTTTTTAGAGATGATTATGGAAAAATATTGCGCCCTGCGCTTGCAGTAGAGGTTTTTCATAATTTTACGCTGATGCACGACGACATTATGGACAAAGCACCGCTTAGACGCAATCAGCCAACTGTTCACCACAAATGGAATGAAAATATTGCTATTCTTTCTGGTGATGTGATGCTTGTGAATGCTTATAACCTGCTTTTGGACGTTGAACAGGACAAACTCAAACTTATTTTACAAAAATTTAATCTTTGTGCAGCACAAGTCTGTGAAGGGCAACAATTAGATATGAATTTTGAAAGTCTGGAAAGTGTTTCAGAAGAAGATTATATCAATATGATACGCCTAAAAACGGCAGTTTTGTTGGGTTTTAGTTTAGAAATGGGCGCATTATTGTCTGATACTACCCAAGAAAATGCTACGTTACTCTATGATTTTGGCGTGAATATTGGTATTGGATTTCAGTTGAAAGATGATTTGTTAGACGTTTATGGTGATAAAGATAAGTTTGGAAAACAAGTTGGAGGAGATATTGCTGCGAATAAAAAGACGTTTTTGCTCATAGAAGCCCTAAATCTTGCTAATGAAACACAAAGAAAAAACCTTGATTTTTGGCTTGCTAAAACAGATTTTAGCAAACTTGATTATAGTGATATTACATTAGAAGAAAAAGTAAAAGCAGTTACAGATATTTATAATGAACTAAATATCAAAGAATTAACAGAAAAAAAGATACGTGCTTATTTTGATAAAGCCTTTGATGCTTTGGCGCATTTGCAGGCTACACCTGCACGTAAGCAGGTTTTAGAAGATTTTACAAGAGATTTGATAGATAGAGAAAACTAAATTAGTGAGTAGTGAAATAGTGAGTAGTGTGTAGTGAAATACACTATACTTTGTATTTCAACTCACAATTCACAATTAAAAATTCACAATTACTTAATTTTTACTAAAACTTAAATTATTACTTTTATGGAAGAGCAAACAAATATCACTACCACACGTGCAGGAATACGCTATGGGCTTATTTTTGCGTTGATAAGCATCATTAATATGCTGGTGGTAAATATGACAAATATGGAAAAACCACTAGGCTTTATTGTTTGGGTGATTGGTATTACTATGATTGTAATGGCTATGCTTTATTTTCTCTCCAATAATGATGGTTTGATGCGTTATGGACAAGGCGTATCTACAGGAATGGCAGCTAGTGGTGTTTCTAGTGTACTTAGCTCATTTTTCTTTTTTGTTTATGTTCGTTTTATTGATACGGGTTATATCAAAAAACAACTAGAAATGTCAAGAGTAGAACTAGAAAAAAGCCCTGATTTGTCTGACGACCAAGTCAATGCAGCCCTAGAAATGAGTAGTAAATTTATGACTCCAGAACTATTATTTCTTTTTGGTTTGATTGGCTCTTTGATTTTTGGCTTGATTATTTCTTTAATTGTGGCTGCTATTTTGAAAAAAGAAAACAAAGAATTTTAGTTAATCTAACCACCCCTAACCCCTCCTTAAAAAGTAGGGGAACTATTCTGTGTGAATAATTCCTTTACAATCTCATCAACGGATAATTCTACCAATTTTCCGTTGACTTTCTGGCTTTGAAACAACCTATATACGTTTGGGTGCGAAAAGTTAAGGTCAAGAAATTCCATAAAATAACCTTGTGCAAGCATTGCACAAACCGCATATTTATTTCCTTTAAAATCTTTCGTAACTACTTGATTATCAAAAGTATCATAAGAAATAAATTGTATTCTTTTTACTATTTCTGTAGTTTCTTCTTTGCTGATATTTTCTACTTTTTGTGGATATGGCAGGGCAAAATTAAAAGCTAACAATTCCAAATCATTAGGGTTTCTATTTTCTGAAAGGCTATCTTCTGAAAGGTCTTTATTGGCTAAATCAGCAATTTTTTTGATTATTTTGCTTGCGACTTCTGCTTCTAACTTATGATTAAAATAATCATATTCCTTCACTAGTTCCAATATTTTTGGGTATAATTGTTCTGCTACTTGGAGTTGTGGCTCTATTTCTGGTCGTAAAAGCATTTTAAGTTGTGAATTGTAAGTTGTGAGTTTTTTAGACAAGCAAATTTTAGATAAGGTCTGTACCGTAATGTAATGAAGGTCTGACATTATCTAAAATTAGACAAGCAACTTTTAAGAAATTTCTATAAAAAGCATTTCAGAACAGCCCCCATCTGCATCTGTAACTGCTATTGCTCGTTTTAAATCATCTGACCAATTAGTAACACAAATACCTTCTACTTTTCCAATAAAAACAGTTTCTTTTTGGTTAATCATTTCAGTAATAATTGAATTTTCAACTTGCTGATTATGAATATTATAAGTACCAACAAAGCTACCTAATACCTTGCCGTCATCTATGGTATTTGTGGTATTTTCTACAGAAGAAGTCCACAAAATTTGTTGATTATCATTTTGATTATCAGTAAAACACGCATCAGAAAATCCTGAAAAAATGTTTTCTATGCTTGGCAAATCAACTTTTTGCTTGTCTATTTTTTTGATTTTAATAGTTTCTTTCTTGGAAAACAAATATGAAACCATATCATCAATAGAAATACTAAAAATAAAATTATTTCCGTTGATGTTTCCTCTCTGAAAAAAGTAAACAGTTGTTTCATTCGCACAAAGTCCTTCTATATTTAACTCATCATTTTGTGCATTTTCGCTTAAAGAAATGAGTTTTGTGATTTTTTTATAGAGATTTTTTATAGAAATTTTTTGTACTTCAAAAGTTCCCAAATCAATAAGAACTGCAATATCTCTTTTGTCAGACGAGCCAGAACCTACCACAAAAAGATGCTTTTTTTGATTGATATTTAGCACACAAGAGGCTTCAAAATCAGGTTTTTCTTTTTTGGGAATGATTATTATATTTTCATTAGTAGTAACATTTGTATCTTTAATATCAAATATTTGTACTTTGTTTTTGATATTCCCTTCCAAGTCCAAAACAAATAAAAATGGGCTATTATCACCAATAATAAACAGTTCATTATCAATAAGTTCTATGGCAGATGCGGAATAGATTTCATTTAGAATTATCTTGTTTTTTATGATTGCCTTCATAGGTTTTTTTATATGTTTTTGCAGGATAAAATATTATTTCATTTTAAAAATCCAATATATACTATGAACGGGAAGAATTTCGGAAAATGTATTAAACTCCAGCGGACTGGCATATTTATAGCAAATAGGTAAAAAATGTATTCAGCTCCAGCGGAGCGGTCACTGCTGTCAAGTTAAGAAAAAAGTGCTATATTTGCACTTATGAACCATATAATGAGAGAAATTTTAGCCAGTATATCAATTATGATAGCTACAGAAGACTTTAAATCTAAACACCGTTTGAATGAGCAGGATTTTACA
>JANYGM010000473.1 GCA_025362415.1 bacterium | reverse complement strand
ATTTAGCACCTACACAACACTATTGTAGCCGTTACTTAGGGCGTTTTTAACTCGCAATTATAATGCTACTGCAAATATCAATAAGATATATTACAGTAGCTTTTTTTATGTAGTTTTTTATCAAAAAATTGATAGTTGTTTGTCCTGTATTTGTGTGTGAAGTTTCATTGCAACATCAAAAATAGTTTTTCCTACTTCGTAATCAATAAGATTACGGGCTATCTTAATTTTTCGTTGCGCTCCTTCGTATAACGAAAAATCAAAATTATGAAAGTCTGATAAATCTTTCAGTTGTTGCGCCTCAAGTCCGTTATCCTTTGCTCTGATTTTTGGGCAATTCCTGGTGGTAAGAATTTGAGGTAATTTGAAGTTGCACCAATATAAATGCCTTCCACGTTTTTGAGCTGGAATAAGTGGCTCGTAATAAGGTATTACATTCTCTACGCAAAACATACCTTTAAATAGTTTTTGCAACAAAATAATTTCTTGGTACAACTGCATCTCTGGATAAGCTGGAACGAAACCAATATTATCTTTTCTTAATATTCTTATTTTGGAGTGAGTTGGGCAAGGTGGACTACTCCAGATAAAATCAAAGTTTTTGTAATTTTGTAGCAAATACTCGTGTGCATCTCCTACAATTACAGTATCATTTGGAAATCTTTCTTGGTACATTCTAGCTAGGTCTTTGTCTAGCTCCACCGCTGTAACCTCACAATTTTCCCAAAGTAGGCGGTTTCCACCTAAACAAGCATATAAATTTAATACTTTCATATTTTTTTAGTTTAGAATTAAATAATTCTCTTCCTGTTGTTGCTGATATAGCTTTTTTATCCGTTCTGGGTAAGTTTTATAGTCTGATTTTCCAAAATAATACAACTGAAAATAATCTTTTTCAACTATAAAATTATCCTTGTCAAGTCTGATGGTGCGGATAAAACTTTCTAAATCTTCAGTTAGTTGTACTTCTAATATTTCTGCTTTATCTATATTATCACACTTCCCCCACAAATGACCTTCAATAGGGCGTATTGTGGTTTTTTCTTCTGGTTCTTCTCCTTCTTTTGAAGTACCATACTTTTTATTTTTTGCCATGTACTTGGTCATATACGCAACTGTATTGTATATCCTATCTATTTCCTTAATATCTGTACTGTTTGGGTCGCTCCAATTAGACTTTACGCCATACTTGTAAGAAGTTATTACATTTTCCTTCTTAAATTTTGGTTCGTAATCTTTGTTGTATTTAGGTGCTTTAAGTCCTTTATTTTTGCATTTTTGTACTTTTTCGTTGTACTTATCCTTAAACTGTTGTAGTTTTTCTTTGTATTCTGCAAACCTAAAATTAGTATAATCTTCAAGGTTCATACTCTTAAACTTGTTTTGGTATTCTACTATGTAGCCTTCTTTGCGTTGTAAGCTATTCCATTTTGTACGTATATTGCGCCATTTTATGTATCTATTACAAAGGATATGAAAGTGTATATTACCATTTTCTTGCGACTCTGCTTTCCAAACATAACAAGTTACATTTTCTGTATCTTTCAAATATTCCAAAAAAGGATATAACATATAGCGTTTTATATATTTGTCGTCGTGTTTTTGTTGACTGGATAAAGTTAATGTAACGAATGTAATATTTTGTTGTTTTTCTTTTTTCTTCTCTTTTTGGTATGCGTATGCTTCTGTTAGTGTTACAATAGCGTTTTTTAGCCTTGTTTGTGCTTTTATTGATAATTCGCCTTCTTGTACTGTATTATCTATAGGCATTTTAGTACCTTCTTTCTTAGGTTTTGGGTTACCACCTAAGGTATAGACAACTATTTTTTTTGAGGTGATTTTTGCTACTTTCATTATTGTTTTGTGTCGTTCTTTGTTTTTGGGTTGTTTTTTCGTTGTTTTTTAAGAAATCTGCACGATGGGCGGGTTTGATAAACCAAAAATACAACGCCCCTGCAATGGGAATTTTTATCCTTTTTCAGAAAGATTTTTAAGAAGTTCTCTTGAAAAATTTTCAAATTCTAGTAGTGTATTAGCTATTTTTAGTAGTGCTTTGGTGCGTTTTAGTTCTATGCTTAGGCTGTTATTTTCTTCTTTGAGTAGGTTAATTTCGTGTTCCGTAACCCACCGTTCTAATTGCTTTTGTAAGTCAAAATTTGCCTGCTTTTTGCGCTTTTTCTCTTTCAAATCAAATTCATAAAAAAACACTTTTAGAGTGTCTATTTCATTTTTGATATGTTTTTTTTGTGCGTAATACTTTTGTGTTTTTTCTGGGGTGTAATTCCAAAAAGTATCTGTATTCTCAAATTCCTTGTAAGTGTCAAGTAATAGTTCTTTATCTTTCAAAAGTTTTATGATACCTTGAAAAATTTGGGGTGTGTTTGTCAGGGGAGGCGTTTTTAACGCCTCCTGTTGCTTTAAATTTTGCATTTGATTTGGTTTTAGTTGTTGGGAATGATTACCATTTATCTACTCAAGGAAAGTAGATAAATG
>JANYGM010000463.1 GCA_025362415.1 bacterium | reverse complement strand
GGTTTGGCACGCTATTATTTCAACAATTTTGATGAAGGTGCAAGGCGTTCTTTTGTGGGTGCAGGTCTTTGGTACAATACGGCTGGAATTGCGGTTTTTGGCTTGCAATTAGAGAAACCTAATTATACTTTTGGCATAAGTTATGATATTTCTTTGGCAGGTAATGCGCCTTCAAGACAAGTAAGTAATGCCTTAGAAATTTCATTGGCGTGGCGAAATATTGTAGATAGAAACAAAAATAAACGTGCTGTACCACTTTCTAGTGGTAATAACAACCGTATTGAATATGTAGAAGGAACACAAATTATCATCAGACAACCTATAGAAATCATTACACCACAGAAGATTTTTCCTCTTTCAGATGCAGAAAAAGCACTTTTTGATGAAGATTTACTTTTTGAAGAAGAAAAATCAGACCTTCTTCCCAAAACTCAAAAAATATTGGATAATACTTTACTTGTATTAAGAAAATATCCTAATATTTTGCTTAAAATCACTATTGGCACAAACGACCAAGAAAGACGTGGGCGCACCTATGCAGAAAGACGTTTGAGAGTTATTCGTAATTACTTGATTTTGAACAAAATAAGTCCTGCAAAAATTATTTTGCAAAGACTAAAATCAAACCAAAATGCTAAAATGATTTTATTAAGATAAAAGATTGATTAGAGTTTTTATATCTTGATAATCAAGTAGTTATAAAAAAATATTTTGTAACCACCCCTAACCCCTCCTTAGGAAGGAGGGGAATCTTGCTCCCCTCCTTTCTAAGGAGGGGCTGGGGGTGGTTTTTTAATATCAATTTATTGTTAAATACTTGATAATCAAATAATAAAAACTCTATTATTAATTTTTTTGTATTTAATTCACAATTAAAAATTCACAATTCCTTAGCGTGTATTATGTGCTGTTAGTCCTGCTTTTGTGGCGAGATAAGAATATTTATCAAATTTTTGTTCAAAATCTGTAAAATTTATTAAATCTGTAAAAATTTCTTCTCTATTTTCAGAAAAGCATTTAATCCAGCCAATACCCAAAAGTTGTTTCAAACTATCTTTAAGCAATATTTTATCTAAATTAAGTCTTTTGTGTAGATTTTCAAAAGTTTCTACAAAATATAATTCATCTAAAATATCAAATTCTAAATCTGTCATTATATTAAATTTTTTCTAGGTTTTATTGTTGTTAATTTGTTGTCAATTTATTGATTTTATGGCTAAAATTAGCAAAAAACCAAATAATTAGCTAATTTTAGGAGTTATTTTAGATTAAACTTTAAATTCAGAATTATTTACAATGGAATTAGGAGAAAAAATACAAGCTGTAAAAGCTGTATTTGATATTTTAGATACAGAAATTGCACTTTTTCAAGAAAATACTAAACTTGGTTGCAAAAGTGGTTGTGGCGAATGTTGCAAAAAACCCACCATAGAAGCTACTATTTTAGAGTTTTTGCCATTGGCTTTTTATTTGCATAAAGAAAATTTAGTTGAAGTATTTTTAGACAAAATCAAGAATAAAAACGTCCTTGATAATACCAATAATGAAGTAATAAATGATGGAATTTGTGTGCTTTTTGCACCTTTTTTGCCTAATGGGAAAACTGGTTATTGCACCATTTATGAGCATAGAGGGCTGATTTGTCGTTTATTTGGTTTTTCTGCAACCACAGACAAAAACGGACAAAAATTACTTGCTACTTGTCGTATAATCAAAGAAAATTATACAGAAGATTACGAAAAAGCTGTTGAAAGCATCAAAAATGGTGCTTTTATCCCACTAATTAGAGATTTTTATTATAAAATGTATGCCATTGACCTCAATTTGGGAGAAGGACGCTTACCCATCAATGAAGCCATAAAACGTGCTTTGGAGCTTGTAGATACTTATTTTTATTACGCTAATCAAGAGTAGGTTTAGTTTATTTAACTTTTGGAAAGTTTTAAACTTTCCAAAAGTTGTTTACTTTACTGAATGCACTAATCCCAACGCAAATGCTTCACAGATTCCCCAGAATTGGCAAGTTCTATCAAAGAGTCTATCCCAATTTGAAGGTGTTTGTCCACATAAGAAGTAGTAACAGTTTTATCACTTTCAGAAGTTTTTACGCCTTCTGGTGTCATAGGGTTATCAGAAACCAAGAGTAACGCACCACGAGGAATATCATTAGCAAATCCTACTGTAAAAATAGTGGCAGTTTCCATATCAATACCCATAGCACGGATTTCTATAAGATAATTTTTGAAGGCTTCGTCGTGTTCCCAAACACGTCTATTTGTAGTATAAATAGTGCCTGTACGATAGTCTAATTCGTGTTTTTTAATCATAGAAGAAACAGAGCGTTGCAAACGGAAAGAAGGCAGCGCAGGTACTTCTGGACGCAGATAATCATTGCTTGTTCCCTCGCCTCTGATAGCAGCAAGTGGCAAAATCAAATCTCCTAATTTCATATTGTTTTTTAGCCCACCACATTTGCCTAAAAAGAGTACGGCTTTTGGTGCAATAGCAGACAATAAGTCCATTACAGTAGCTGCCATAGCACTTCCCATACCAAAATTAATAATAGTAATATTATTTTCTTTTGAAGTCGCAGAACGCATTGGTTTATCATTTCCATTGACAGGAACAGCAAATTTTTCTGCAAACATATCTACATAATTTTGGAAATTAGTAAGCAAAATATAGTCTCCAAAGCTGTCCAAAGGCATTCCTGTATAGCGAGGAAGCCAGTTTTGTACTATTTCATCTTTTGTTTTCATAAAGTTTTATAAAGGATTTTAATAAGTTAATTTTTTGCAAAAGTACAAAAAAACTTTAATTAAACAAATGATAATAAGTTGGGAGTTATGAGTTGTAAGTTGTGAGTTGATATAATACATTGATAATCAAATTATTATATATAAATTATATTTCTTTAATAATATCAAAACACAGATTTATTCTAAAAAATATTTCGTACCTCGTACCTCAAACTTCCCACTTCATACCTACTTTATTGTTCCTTTAAAATAAAAAACTTCTTCTCTATTGCTTGCGTTGGTCATCAAAAGAAATGTTTTTCTTACATTTCCTTCTTTTTCATCTTTTGTATTATAATGAATAGTGATTTTAGCGGTTTGACCGTATTCTATGGGGGTTTTTGTCCATTCTGTAGTGCTACAATGGCAACTGGTTTGTATGCGGTAAATTTGTAGCGGTTTTTTCCCTACATTTTTGATTTCAAAGGTATAATCTAAGGTTTCTCCTTTCTTTTTTTCACCAAAAAAATGTTCTTTTGTAGTTAAAAACTGTATTTTGGGTGCATTGGGAATAGTATCTTTAATAATTTCTTTGATGACTTCTTTGTTTGTTTTAGTAGTATCTTGTGCAAAGATATTTAAAGATAATACAAGTGATAGCACCAATAATATAGATAGTTTTAATTTGTATCTTTTCATAAATTCAGTATTTTTTAAGATGATTTTGACTAGAATTTAAGACAAAGATACGCTTTTATTTAAGATTTTTTGGTATTTTTGTCTAAGAAAAAGGATTTGCATTTTTATTTTCTATAAATGTGCTGTCCCGCTTGGGACGGAATGTATTTTTACTGTCTTTGAAATCTTATCTTTTATATAGGAAATCTTATCTTTTATATAGGAAATCCTATCTTTTATATAAAAAATCTTATCTTTTTGTATAAAAATATTATATAAAAACAAAAAAGTCTTACAAATTATGTAAGACTTTTTTGCATTGTTCCCCCTTTGGGGGTTAGGGGGCTACTTTTTTGGGTTAGGGGGCTACTTATTCCTTAAAATTTATCCGTTACGGCGACAGTTTCCTTAAAAATTTGTGTGTTTCCGTTAGTATTAAATACCTCAAAAAGTATCAAATAATATCCTGTTCTAAGTTTTTCTTTTTTATCACTCAAACCGTCCCACACAAAGCTACCATTATCACCCAAAGACTGATTATTGATAAGTTCACGCACCAAACGCCCCACATTATCATAGATTTTGACTGTTCCTAAGTTCCCATTTCCTACTAAATTAAAAGAAATAGTTGTAAAATCACTCAAACCATCTCCATTGGGGGTAAAAGCTCGTGGCTCAACGCTAATATTTCCACTAGGAACATTGCCATTTAATCTCTTTTGAGAGTTTTCTTCTCCTGGTGTAGCAAAACCAACCGTATTTGCAGCAGAAAACCAAGTATTTTTTTCATTCGTGGGTGCATTAAAATCTACCCTTTCCAAAGAAACACCTTCTTTATTATCCAAAAGTTCAAAATGATATTTATCAGAATAAAAAAAACGCTCTATTTCTACTCCCAAAGGATTAAATAAAAGTACCGTTCCTTCTGTATCAATATAACTAGGCATAGTTTTTATTTGCAAAAAAGGCTTTAAAACAGAACGTGGATAATTATTTTGAATATTTAGCACGTTGTCAGTAATAGCAAGGTACGTATTAGGCGCAATTACATAATCTTCTGTCGTAATTATTTGCTTAGAATCTACTAAATTATTATAAAAACGAGCTAATTGATAATTTTTTAAGTTAATGAATTTATCAGAGTTATTATAAAGCTCCACAAAATCATTTCCGCCTGTTCTTGGGTTAAAAAGCAGTTCATTTAAGATGATATTTCCTGCCTCTGCAAGCTCTGGCACGCCAAAGAAAGCCGTATTTTGAAGAGAATTGATAAGATTTCCTGCGCAATCTCTTGCACCATTTGTGCCATTTACGCCCAAAACAGTTAATTTGTAAGAAGTTTTGACTAATAAAGGAGCATTTAGCGTAATTTTAACTCTCTTAAAATCAGGTGTTTGAGGTACTGCAAGTGTTACAGAAAAACCATCAATCAAATAATTACGAACATCAGCTAAATAAGTGCTATCCATTCTTTCAGAGAAGATAACATTAACATTTGTGCTGGAAATAGCATCTGCACGCAACAAAGTAGGCAACAAAATATCAGGATTAGTAGCTTTTACAGAATTAACTTTGGCAGGCGTACCTCCAATACTTGCAACAGATGCCCTCCAATTATCAATTTCGCCACAAGGATTGTCTAAATCTATCAACTCCAAAGTAAATCCACCATCTTTTTTGTTATTATCTTTGTACCAATCACTTGTATAACTCACCGTATTGACTGTTTTTCCTAGATTATTTTGAAAAATAAGCGTCTTGCCATCATTTGAGAGAGAGGGGAAATTAGTAAGACCTATAGTTTTGCCATAAGAGGTAAAAAGAGGTGCATTAGTGGTAGAACATATCACCGCATATTCATTAGGAAGCAGGTTTACGCCCAAAATTTTAGCAATAGAAGTGCCATCAGTAAGCAAACAATTATCTAAACTAATCAATTTGTTAGTACGGTTATATATTTCTATAAATTCTTGTGGTGGCAAACCTTGCGTAGGGTCTGGGTCAGGGAAAATCTCCGTAATAATCACTTGATTGGCTTGTGGGGTGCTTCCAAGTCCAAAACTTTGGGTATTCAAAGTCATCAAATTATTAGAACAATCACGTATATTAGCTTGAGTAAGTACATAAATAGTACCAAGTAGGAGTGGAGAGCTAAGAGTTAGTTCTATTTTTGTATTAGAAACTACATTTAAACTAGAAAAAGTAAGCCCATTTGTTGCGCTAAAATTACCCACAACTAGCGTAGCAATATCCATAGACTCATTATAAGTAATTGTAATAAGATTTGGATTATTTACAGTCAAAGTTTGTAATATTGGAGCAGTCGTGTCAGGCAAATTGCTAAAAACAGAATTTTGATTAGCAGGCGTGCCTCCTTGTGTGCTTAAAGTAGCTTTCCAATTATTTTCACCGCTGCAAGGCGCATTAGGGTTGATAATTTCTAAGGAATAACCGCCATCTTTTTTGCTCGCATCTTTGTACCAAGTATCAGAATAAGTTACAATATTTATATCATTATTGTTATCAACATCTCTCAAAGTGATAGTTGTACCTGTATTAGTAAGCGCAGCAAAAGACGTTATCCCAATAATACTACTCGCTTGCGCTACAAAAGGCACAAATAACGGCACAGAAGGAGAAGGAACAAGTAAAACATAGGTATTTGGAGCTAAAATATAGCTCGTAGTTGTCAAGACTTTAGCGTTAAGGGTATAATTTTTGAGGTCAATATTTTTGATACTCTTATTGAAAATCTCTACATATTCCACGTTAGGCAAAAGCACAACAGGGTCAGGGTCAGCCATTATCTCGCTAATAATTATGTCGCCTTGTGCGGCAATAGAGATAAGCACAAAAGTAAAATTACTGGTAGAATTAGCTAAAATAGCATTTCCATTGACATCTTGGACATTGTTTATGGTAATAGTATTGCTTTGTCCGCTTGTAAAAGTGCCTGCAAAAGTCAAATGAACAAGCGAAAGATTAGTGGCATCACGTAGGGCGGTTGTGGGCGTTCCTATGGCGTTATTTACGCTATAATTAGCGGTAGTTTCTGCAAAAGTTTGTGCAACTGTTTCACTAAAAAGCACGTCTAATTGGTTGTTGGCGGTTGTTTGCGTAGAAATAATAGTTGGCGGAGTGGTATCTAAGATAATATTACCAACAATTATATCATCAAAGAAATGTTTATTATTGACAGATGCTGCCGCAGATTGTGTAATTACCATTCCAAAGAAGGCAGAAGTGCTAAAAGTATTGTCCGTTACAGTGCCTTCTGTTACATAACTTGTACCAATTCCAGTAATATCTCTGTCTAATTTCCACAAATTAGCGAGATTTCTTGTTACTTTTATTTTGAGAATATTATTTGATACGTTTGTAACACCATCAAGACCGTTGATGAGGATAGTATTTACTCCTGCAACTTTTTTGTAGAGAGAAATTTCGTCTGGTGTACCTCCAATTCTCACAAAATAACCATTTAGTGTAGCCAATCTTAAATTAGCGTTGTCTGCGGTAAGAAAAATATCTACAAAATTAACGCTTGAGGGATTAAATTGAAGATTTACACTTAACTCCCATTGTGCGTTGGTAGCCTGCGTAGAAGGAGTAGAAAGATGAAAAACATCAGCCACAACTGGTGTAAGGGAATTTAGTTTATTTGTAACAACTGCAAACTTAGTATTATCCCCAGACCAAGTAGGATTAGTGGTAAAATCTCCATCATTAAAGTCGTCTGTTACTTGTGCGCTAAGGTTTTGTGCAAAAAGGCAAAGAAAAAGCAGATAAAAATATTTCATTTTTGGTATGTTTGGGTACATTTTAGTTGATATTTGTTACTTTTAGGAC
>JANYGM010000419.1 GCA_025362415.1 bacterium | reverse complement strand
ATTTAGTAATAGTGCAGTAGCCAATGGAGTAGGTGCAACAAGTGCAGGAACAACGACAGATATTTCAAATAATGGTTCTAATACTATTCTTACAACAGGCACACCAGCCCAAATAGGAGCAGTTATTGACCCTGATGGTAATGGTAATCCGTCAGATACAGGAGAAAATACGCCTACGCCTATTAACTTCCCACGTATTGGACTTGCTAAATCAGCAGGCGCACCAGTTGTACAAGCAAATGGAACTTATAATATTCCGTTTACTATTACAGTGAAAAATTTAGGTACAGAAATTATAAACAGTGTACAAGTGGTTGAAAATCTTGCGACTACGTTCCCTGCACCAGTTACATTTACTATTGTTCCAGCTACGCTAGTGGGTACAGGAATAACTGCAAATGTAGGTTTTACTGGAACAGGCGCAAATACAAATCTTGTAGCAGCTACACAAACACTTGCAATAGGTGCAACAGCAACCGTTACATTTACAGTAAATGTTAATCTAAATGGTTTTGCGGGAGCATTAAATAACCAAGTAACAGGAACAGGAACGGGGGCAATTAGTGGAGTACCTACAACAGATATTTCTGATAATGGAACTAACCCAGATAATGGTGGAGGAACTTCAACAGGAAATGGTAATCCAAAAGACCCAAATGAAGATGATGCAACGCCTATTAACTTCCCTAAAATTGGGGTAGCAAAAGCAGCAGGAATACCAGTACAACAAGCAAATGGTACATTTAATATTCCGTTTACTATCATTGTAAAAAATCTAGGAAACGAAGCATTAAATAATGTGCAAGCAGTAGAAAATTTGACTACTACTTTTGGTATAACACCGTTTAGTGTACTTGCAGTGCCTGCACCAGCAGCAACAGGAGCAACTATTAGCCCAACTTTCACAGGAACGGGAGCTAATACGAACTTACTTGCAGCTACGCAAACACTTGCAGCAGGCGCATCAATAACAATTACATTTACAGTAAATCTTGCACCAGCATCTCCTGCTATTTCTTACAGTAATTCTGTAACAGCAACAGGAACAGGCGCAACAAGTGGCGTACCTTCTACTGATATTTCTAATAATGGTGGGGCTACAGCTATTGACTCTGATAATAATGGTAATCCTAATGAGCCAGTTGATAATACTTCAACTCCTATAAACTTGCCAGTTATTGGTATTGCAAAAGCAGTAGGAACGCCAGTCATCAATGCAAATGGAACAATCAATATTCCATTTACTATTGTGGTGAGAAACTTGGGTACAGAAATATTGAATAGTGTGCAAGTAGTGGATAACTTAAATTTAACTTTCCCATTACCAGCAACTTATACAATAGTTACTGCACCAGCAAGCGCAACATTAACGGCAAATGCAGGTTTTAACGGAAGCACAAACACTAATTTACTTGCAACAACGCAAAGTTTAGCAGTAGGAGCAACCGCAACTATCACGTTTACGGTACAACTTACCACAAACGGAACGCCAACTGCATTTAGTAATAGTGCAGTAGCCAATGGAGTAGGTGCAACAAGTGCAGGAACAACGACAGATATTTCAAATAATGGTTCTAATACTATTCTTACAACAGGTACACCAACCCAAATAGGAACAGTTATTGACCCTAACGGTAATGGTAATCCAACAAATGCAGGAGAAAATACGCCAACGCCTATTAACTTCCCACGTATTGGACTTGCAAAAGCAGTAGGCGCACCAATATTACAAGGAAATGGTAGTTATAATGTGCCATTTAGTATAGTTGTAACCAACTATGGTAATGAAGCTATCAATAATGTACAAGTGGTAGATAATTTAGCTGTTTCATTCCCAGCTCCAGCAGTACCAAGTGTACTTGCAGGTGCAGTAACAGTAACGGGAGGAACGCCAAATGCTACTTATACAGGAGTAGGTGGAACTGCAACTGCAAATAATTTACTTGCAGCCGCAAATACACTCGCAATAGGTGGAACAATGACTATTACATTTACGGTGAATGTTGTAACAAATGGTTCAACGAGTTTTACCAATAGTGCAGTAGCAACTGGAACAGGTGCAATAAGCACAGTTCCTACAACTGATACTTCAAATAGTGGTAATAATCCTGACCCTAACGGCAACGGAAATCCAAATGAACCAACTGAAAACGTACCAACGCCAGTTTCAATCACGCTTAATCCAGTAATAGGTATTGCAAAAGCAGTAGGAACGCCAGTCATCAATGCAAATGGAACAATCAATATTCCATTTACTATTGTGGTGAAAAATCTAGGTAATGAAATATTGAATAGCGTGCAAGTAGTGGATAACTTAAATTTAACATTCCCATTACCAGCAACTTATACAATAGTTACTGCACCAGCAAGCGCAACTTTAACGGCAAATGCAGGTTTTAACGGAAATACAGATATTAATCTTCTTTCTGCAACGCAAAGCTTGGCAATAGGTGCAAGTGCAACTATCACGTTTACGGTACAACTTACTACAAATGGTACACCAACTGCATTGAGTAATAGTGCAGTAGCAAACGGAGTAGGTGCAACAAGTGCAACAACAACGACAGATATTTCAAATAATGGTTCTAATACTATTCTTACAACAGGCACACCAACCCAAATAGGAACAGTTATTGACCCTAATAGTAATGGTAATCCAACAAATACAGGAGAAAATACGCCAACGCCTATTACTTTCCCACGTATTGGACTTGCAAAAGCAGTAGGAGCAGCAATATTACAAGGAAATGGTAGTTATAATGTGCCATTTAGTATTGTTGTAACAAACTATGGTAATGAAGCAATCAATAATGTACAAGTAGTAGATAATTTAGCTGTTTCTTTCCCAGCTCCAGCAGTACCAAGTGTACTCGCAGGTGCAGTAACAGTAACGGGAGGAACGCCAAATGCTACTTATACAGGAGTAGGTGCAAACAATTTGCTTTCTGGAACGGATAATTTAGCAATAGGTGGAACAATGACTATTACATTTACGGTGAATGTTGTAACAAATGGTTCTTCTACTTTTACTAACAGTGCAGTAGCAACTGGAACAGGTGCAACAAGCACAGTTCCTACAACTGACACTTCAAATAGTGGTACAAATCCAGACCCTAACGGCAACGGAAATCCTAATGAACCAACTGAAAACACACCAACACCAATTTCAATAGGAACGCCTATTATTGGTCTTGCTAAATCAGTAGGAACTTTGGTACAACAAACAAATGGTAGCTTTAATGTTCCTTTTGTAATAACTGTAAAAAATCTTGGTACAGAGATTTTGAATAGTGTTCAAGTAGTAGAAAACCTTGCGCTTGCATTCCCAGCACCAGCAATATTTACGCTAGTGGGTACGCCAGTTGCAACAGGTGGTCTTACACTTGCAACAGGTTATACAGGTACAGGAGCAACCATCAATTTGTTAGCAGCAGGAAACACGCTTGCAGTAGGAGCAACAGCAACTATTACTATTGTGGTCAATGTTAATCCAAGAGGTGCAACTACAGCATTTACAAATACTGCAGTAGGAACAGGAACAGGTGCAAATAGTGGTTTGCCTACAACAGATAATTCTAATAATGGTGGTGCTACAGTTATTGACACAGATGGTAATGGTAATCCAAATGAGCCAATAGATAACGTGCCAACGCCTATTAACTTGCCAATTATTGGGGTAGCTAAAAATTTAGTAACTTCTACTTTGCAAGCAAATGGAACGTACCGTTTAGATTTTGCCGTAATTGTGAAAAATATGGGTACAGAAACATTGAATAATGTTCAGTTGATAGAAAACTTAAACCTTGCATTCCCTGCACCATTGACATTTGCTTTGTCAGGTGTGCCAGTAGCAACAGGAGCAGGTTTAACGGCAAATGCAACATTTACAGGAACAGGTGCAAATACTAACTTGCTTGCAGGCACAAGTACACTTGCGGCAGGTGTACAAGGAACGGTTACTTTCTCTGTGATTGTTACTTTGAATAATGCAACAGCATTTAACTTCACTAATACAGTTGTAGGAAATGGTACTGGTGCAACAAGTGGTGCAAATACCACAGATAATTCTGCATCAGGAACAAATGTTGATACAGATGGAAATGGTCTTCCAAATGAAGGCACACCAACACCAATTAGTTTGCCAAAACCAAAAGCGGTTATTGGGGTAAGCAAAATTGCAGGTACGCCAATTATCCAGCCACAAGGCGGATTTAACGTAACTTATACTATCAAAGTGAAAAATATAGGTAATGTTTCTTTATCAAATGTTAATGTAAAAGAAAACTTAGATGTTACTTTTGGTGATATTGATAGAGTGGCTGGTTATGATGTGCTTTCTAATACGGTTACAGTAGTAGCACCAAGCATAATGGTAGCAAATACAGCCTTTAATGGTAAAGGCAATGCTACAACAGGTGGTGATATTAATTTGCTAACTGCAACAGGGAATACGCTTGTGGTAGGTGCTGAAGCAACTATTACGCTTACGGTTTATGTGCGTGGATTTGGTCAGTTCTCTAACCAAGTCGTTGCGCAAGGAACTGGTTTAGCAGGTGGTATTGCAGTAGATACTTCTGGAAATAATACAAATGTAGATGATAATGGCAACGGAATTGCTGATGAACCTGCTGAAAATCAGCCTACTGTAATAAATGCAAATCCAATTCCTGTGGCTACTGATGTATTTATCCCTCAAGGTTTCTCTCCAAATGCTGATGGTCGTAATGATGTATTTGTGATAAATGGCTTGAATGGTAGAGGTGCAGATGTCAAAATCTACAACAGATGGGGTAATTTAGTGTTTGAGAACAATGATTATAAAAATGATTGGGCAGGAACAGCTAACGTAGGGTTACAAGTAGGAACAGATTTGCCAGATGCAACATATTTCTATATTGTAAAACTCACAGATGGTAGTAGTTTTGCTAAATACGTGATTATTAAGCGTTAATTAGCCCCCAAACCCCCAAAGGGGACTTTAAATACATCTTTTGTGTGAAGTCAGGTGTTTCCACCTGACTTCAATAAAAGTGTTTGTATTGCTCCCTTTGGGGCTGGGGACTATTGTGTGAAGTCAGGTGTTTCCACCTGACTTTCATAAAAAGTTTGTATTGCTCCCTTTGGTTGGGGCTATTTTCACAATTAAACATTCAAAATTATTTATATATTTATGAAAAATAACATTCGTTTTATCACAGCTTTTGGAATAGCTTTTTGTGCTATTTTGCTTACTAATACAAAAGTATTGGCACAGCAAGACCCACAATACACACAATATATGTTTAATTCTTTGGCTCTTAATCCTGCTTATGCAGGTAGTGGAGAGGTAACGAGTTTTACGTTTTTGGGTAGAAAACAATGGGTAGGAATAGATGGAGGACCTACAACAGGGACACTTTCTTTTGATGCACCTTTTCGTAGCAATACAATGGGGGTAGGCGTTAATTTGGTCGTTGATAAAATTGGCGTAGAGAGAAATATTACCCTCAATGCTTCTTATGCTTACCGTATCAAAATATCTGAAAAAGGAAAACTTGCTTTGGGACTTCAAGGTGGTTTTACACAGTTTGCAGGAGATTATAAAAGTGTCCTTCATTCACCTGATAAAAGCGTACCAGATGCCGCATTTATGGATAATGTAAGCAAAATTGCTCCTAATGTGGGCGCAGGAATTTGGTACAATGATGCTCGTTTTTATGCAGGGATTTCTGCGCCACGCATTATCAATTGGCAACTTTCTACTGATGCGCCTGTGGGTGCAAATGGAAATTCTTTTGCAGGTGAGCGTGCTAGACAATTTCGTCATTATTTCTTGACTGCTGGTTATGTTTTTGATTTGAAAGGTGGAGATTTGAAACTGAAACCTTCTATTTTGGTGAAAGCAGTACAAGCTGCGCCAATTGCTATTGATATCAATGCTAATCTTTGGTTTTATGAAAAATTTGGGGTTGGTCTTTCATATAGAACGGCATCTATCACTAATACAGGCAGGACAGGAGATTCTATTGATTTGCTTTTGGAGGCTATTGTTAGTCCTAATTTGCGTTTTGGATATGCGTATGATTATTCTTTGACAGATTTGCGCAATTATAACTCTGGTAGCCACGAAATAATGCTTAGATATGAATTTACACGTGATATCAACAAAATCCTTTCTCCTCGTTATTTTTAATTAGGAATTTTGAGTTAATATAAAAGGTTTATTAAATTAAAATATTTTAATTTAATAAACCTTTTATCATATTACGGAATGATTTTTGTTGCTAAAAACTAAATTATATATTTAAAATAATATCACTATGAAAAAAACTAACTATTCTATCCAAATAGACAATCCTTGTGCGGAAAATTGGAATACAATGACCAAAACGGACAAAGGTAAGTTTTGCGCTATGTGCGAGAAAAACGTAATAGAT
>JANYGM010000400.1 GCA_025362415.1 bacterium | reverse complement strand
AAAAAATAATATTTTCTTTTTGTATTTCACAATCCAAGCCGTTACCTGCGTAACGGCTTTTTAATTTTGATGCAATACTAAGTTTTTCCTAAATCTTGCTTGATTTGCAGGTATTTATCTACAAAGTGATGTACCAAATATAGCACAGGAGTAAGGGCAACACCAATAAGCATTTTATAAATATAATTATTGATACCTACGGAAAACAGAAAATCTGTATCCCACGCTTTTTGCCCCATTATTTTTGGGTAAATATAAAATGCTAACGTAATTACTAAAAAGCTATCAATAAATTGTGAGAAAAAAGTAGAGCCATTTGCACGCAACCAAATGTGTTTTTCTCCTGTAACATTTTTTATTTTCTGAAATACAAGCGCATCAAACAACTGACCTACCAAAAACGTAATAATAGAGGCAATCATAATTACGCCACTTTGCCCAATAATTGTATTAAAAGCAAAATTTATATCAAAATCAGCTTTTCCTGTACTTTCTTTGTAAAACGAAATCCAATTTTCTGATGCTGGGAGTGAGGTCGTAATATTGATAATTACAAATGTATAAAGCACCATTATTGATGTAAGATAACTTGCTTTTTTGATACCTTTTTGCCCAAAATACTCATTCATTACATCAGATACAATAAAGACAATAGGCCACAAAATCACACCTACAGGAATTACCAAATCTAAAGAAAAGCCGTTCCAAAATTCAATGGTTTGATTTGGCAGGCTAAATATTTTATAAAGTGCAATTACTTTCAGTCCAATTATCTCTGCAACAATTACGTTGGTCAGAAAAATAGCAACCAAAATCAAAAATAGTGTATTTTTCTTGTTGTTTGTATTGATTTCTATTGCGTTATTATTTATATTCATTCGTAATTTGTAATTGTTAATTCGTAATTGAAAAAGTTTCTCCTTCAATACTTAACCTTACGTTATGAAATATTGTTTGTGCTTCTTCTAAAAAAGCATCAATTTCTTTATATCTAGCAGAAAAATGACCTAAAAGCAAATTACTTACATTAGCAAGTTTTGCAATATTTGCCGCTTGTTTGGCTGTAGAATGAAAAGTTGCTTTGGCACGTTCTGCGTCTTCTTCTAAAAATGTGGACTCGTGATAAAGTAAATCAACATTTTTTATTATTTCTACAATGCGTTCATCATAACAAGTATCAGAACAAAAAGCATAACTATCTGACTTTTTTGGAGGAAGTGTATAATCTTGTACCGAATATAACATAATGCCATTTTTATCCAAAACATTATAACCTTGCAAAAGCGTTTTTATAGCCTCAATAGGCAAAAGCATTTTTTTTGCTATTTGTGCATTGATTTTTTCTTTATTGATACGGTATTTTTTTGGCTTTTCTTTAAATAAAAATCCAGTACAAGGAATTCTATGATTTAAGGGAATAGTTGTTACTGTTAGCTTTTCGTTTTCAAATAACAATTCACTTTTAAAATGCTCATTATTTGAGTTGCTATTATAAACTATATTTTCAGAAATAGTTTCTTTGAAAATTATTTTAAACCCAAAATTCATATAAGATGCTTTTGTTTGGACAATAATAACTTCTGCTAATTCTCTAGGAGCGTAGAGATACAAATCATTTTCTCGTCCTAACATATTCATTGTAGAAAGCAGCCCAATAAGCCCATAATAATGGTCGCCGTGCAAATGCGAAATAAAAATATGGTTGATATTTTTAACTTTATCTTGCAAATTAAATTTTACTATTTGATGTTGTGTTCCTTCTGCGCAATCTACTAAAAAACATTCGTTGTCTATCTCAACTAATTGAGAGGTGGAAGTTCTACCATACGCAGGAATTGCACCTGATGCACCTAAAATTGTTACTGAAAACATAAATTTATTTTTTAATTTTAATATCAAACTTGTTTTTACTACTAATTATTGACAATTAGTTTGTTATAACAACTAATTAAATTCGTTTATTTATAACATAAATATTTATCAAATACAAAAACCTCATAAAAGATTAAAATCTATTTATGAGGTTTTATGATAATTTTGTATTCATTTCTAATTACTAATTCACAATTACTAATTAAAGCTCACTTTCGCCCATTTCTTTTTGGAGTTCAGACATAAAAACATCATCAATAGCTTCTTCAACAGTAGGCAACATATCCAAAACCTTATCTAATTGAGAAATTTTAATAAGTTTTATTACGTGTTCACTTGCGCCCACAAGTATCATTTTCCCTGAAAAGTCTTTACAAAGCCTATTAACAACTAAAATAGCACTAAGCCCAGAAGAATCAATATATTTGGCGGCAGTAATATCTAAAATAATATTGCAAACCTCTTCTGGTTCACTTTCTTTTGTCGCAATTTGGCGGAGAGAAGGAGCGTTTGTAGCATCTAATCTAGCATCTTGCAACTGCAAAAGCACATATTTTTCTTGT
>JANYGM010000398.1 GCA_025362415.1 bacterium | reverse complement strand
CGAGTGTGGTAGAAGTCCACCCAACGCCTAAATAATCAGATGCTTTGTTGTTGATATTAAGTAGATTTTCTTGTTGTGCAATGCCTACAAGCGCACCTGTAAGGCTTTTTCCTGCAGATGCCCAATACCAAAGGCTATCTTGTGTGAATGTACCAAAATATTTTTCTAAGATGATTTTGCCATCTTTCAAAATGATAAAAGATTTGGTATTTTTGCGTTCCAAAAATTTATAAAGTGTGTCCACTTTGTCTTGACACCAATTTTGAGAGGCTAATGTTTGTGTTTCCCACGTACCCGTTACACTTGGAAAGTAAGTTTGCGCAGATATTTTTTGATTAAAAAACAAAAATAATAGCAAGGAAAACAAGAAAGTATATTTTTTCATTTGGATAAGATTTTGGGTTGATTTTATACAATTTAAGTAACTTTTTATAATTAGTTTATGTATTCATTCATTCACAATTCATAATTCATAATTACTTAATTTCTTATCTTTGATGTTTTTTTAGGGAAAGGTTTAATTTGACAAGTTTTTCACAAAATTCCCTTTAAAATAGTCTGACATTTGATTACAGTTTCATTCCATTCTTTTTCAGGGTCTGAATATGCCGTAATGCCTCCACCTGCATACAGGACAAGTTTATTATCAAAAATCTCCATACAACGCAAATTAACGAATATATTTGTTTCATTTTGAAGGTTTATTGTTCCCAAAAAGCCACAATAAAAAGCTCGTTGTTGTGCTTCATTTTCATCAATAAAAGCAAGTGCAGGCTCTTTTGGCATACCACAAACGGCAGAAGTAGGATGTAAAAGCTCAAGCATTGTGCTTGCAAGTTGTGGAAAGTGAACAGTTTTCATATCTACCCAAAAATCTGTGCGTAGATGCAATAAATTGCCTGCTTCTACTGTTTTTGGACCTTCTTCTTCAAATTCTCTCAAACGAATTTTCTTAAAACAGTTGATAATATAACGGCTTACAAGTGCTTGTTCTTCTATTTCTTTCTGCGCCCAAACGGCTGATTGCAGGCTTTCTCCTTGTATATGTGCTTGCGTTCCTGCGAGTGCCATAGTATGAAAAATGTTGTTTTCATTTATGCTTACCAAAACTTCAGGACTTGCGCCCATCCACGAGCCTACATTTGGGATAAAAAACAACGAAATAAATGCATTAGGGTAGTTTTTGCAAAGATTATCAAAAGCCTGCATCACATCAAAAGTATCAATTTGGTTGTTATTTTCAAATAAAACTTCTTGTTGTCGTGAGGCTATAACTTTGAGAAAATCACTTTTTTTTATAGCTAAAATGGCTTTTTTGACAAGGTCTTTAAAAATTTCGGAATTATAAGGCTTTAATGTAAGTGTTGGAGGGTTTTTGTCGTTTTTTTGGGGAGAATTAGAGAGGTTTTCAGAAAGATTTTCAAAAAAAATTCTTTCTTTTTCTGACTTAAATGAGGTTTTCTCTAATGGGTTTTCTGTAATATTTTCTGTATAAAAAAAATCAGCATTGATAAAATATGTTTGCTCAAAATCTTTGTTTTTGAACGGACTGACCACAAAACCAGCCTTATTTTCTCCTAAATTATCTTGCAGATTATCCTCTAAGTTAAATTTTTTTGGTAAGATTTCAGCAGAAAAATCAACAATAATATTTTTATCATTTATCTGATTTTCTGTATTGGGCAAACGCCAGACCGCCACCGCACAATCTGACTTTTTTGCGGCTTCAAAAGCTATTTTAAGCGTATTTCGTTGTATAAAATCCGTTGTTTGCAAAATAAATATTAAAATAATGATTTACAAACTTTCCAAAAGTTGAAAACTTTTGGAAAGTTATTTTTCTCGTAATTCGTAATTGATAATTCACAATTAAATTAGGCTTTTCTTTCTGAATACGCAGCCCTAAATTCCTTCAAAAAACGAAATAAAGGCACATAAGGAACACCTAATTTGTGATTTTGTTTACTTATTTTCCAAAGGTTTTTCCAATGCCCAAAAAGATGCTTATAAGCACTCCAAATGCTCATATTAGGGTCGTAGATATGCGCTGGCTCAGAGTTTGCACCGTTTAGTTCCATAATCATTATGTTTTTTCCCAAATATAAATCTTCCAAACTACTTACACGCAAATCATAACGCCCAAAATAAAAACCTTTTATTTGCTTAGAAATATTATCAAAAATATCAATTAACTGTTTGTTGATAAGGTGATTAGCATTCAAAAAAGTTGTGCCTCGTGAGTGATTTCCTATACTAATTAAGTTTATTTTCTCTTCTTTTGGAATGATTTTTTGTAGATTTTCTTGATGTATTTTCTTTAGCAGTTCCAAATGATAGATGCTACGTGGGTGCTGACTAAAAAGCATTTCTAAGGTACTTTTTCCATCTCCTACGACAGTCAAAAACTCTTTTTGCACCACAGAATCAATGTTTCCAACCGTTGAAATAGGATTTTCTGGGAAACGGTAATACATCACGCCCAATTCTAAATCATAATTAATGTATTCTTGTACAATCAAATCAATATGATTGTATTTTTTGAGATAATTTTTAAGGTTTTCTAGGTTATTTTGTGGGTTTTGGACATCATTTTCTAGCTTTTCTACCCCAAAACCACGCTCTCCTTTGTCTGGTTTTATTATCAAAGGGAAATCAATTTGATGTGTTTTTAAATTTTCTAAAACCTCTTCAAATCTACCAAAAGCAGGAATAAAGAACATTTTAGGACGAAATTCCGCAGGAATATGACACAAAACATTGTATTTGGAATAGCCCGCAAATCCACCTAATTTCATCAAAGGATTAGATGCAGTAAAAAAACAAAATGCCCTAGCACGCAAAGCAAGCCACAACCAATAAAAATAAATAGGAATATAAAATGCCCAAAATGGCAAAAATTCCCACTTTAATCTAGAAAAATTCATAAAAAATAATCAAAAAAACAAGCAAAAAACAAGTCAAAAGGAATTAGATAGCATTATTATTATTAGAGTTTTTATTACTTGATAATCAAATATTTAGCACAAATAAATATCAAAACCACCCCTAACCCCTCCTTGAAAAGGAGGGGAATCTTGCTCCCCTCCTTCCTAAGGAGGGGCTGGGGGTGGTTTTTAGTGCCAATTTATTGTTAAATACTTGATAATCAATATATAAAAATTCTATTATATATTTTCTCTATTTACG
>JANYGM010000397.1 GCA_025362415.1 bacterium | reverse complement strand
ACGACTCTAAAACAGTGGAATTGTGGCATAAAATGAATACTTGGGTTTATGCAGGTTTTGATGCCACTTATCAAAATATTGGTGTAAGTTTTGACTCAAAATACTACGAATCTAATACTTATATTTTGGGCAAAGATATGGTAGAGGAAGGCTTGAAAAAAGGCGTTTTTTATCAAAAAGAAGATAATTCAGTCTGGGCTGATTTGTCGGCGGAAGGACTTGACCATAAAATTGTTTTGCGTTCTGATGGCACTTCTGTTTATATTACACAGGATTTGGGAACGGCAGACTTGCGCCACAAAGACCACCAAATGCAAGGAATGGCGTATGTGGTAGGCAATGAGCAAGACCACCATTTTAAGCAATTATTTGCTATTTTGAAGAAATTAGGCAAAGATTATGCAAAAAATTTGTATCATTTGTCTTATGGAATGGTTGATTTGCCAAGCGGAAAAATGAAATCTCGTGAGGGAACAGTCGTTGATGCTGATGATATGGTGCAACAAGTTATAAACATTGCAGAAATTCGTACCAAAGAACTTGGAAAAATTGAGAGTTTAGGAGAAAAAGAAGCACAAGATTTGTATAAAATTATTGGTTTGGGCGCACTCAAATACTTTTTGCTCAAAGTTGATCCTAAAAAACGTATGCTTTATAATCCAGAGGAAGCTGTTGATTTTCAAGGAGATACTGCGCCTGCTATCCAGTATGCGTATGTACGTACCGCCTCCATTAAGCGTAGCGCAGACCTGCAAATGCAGGCACAAGCACAAATGGAAGGAAAAGTTTTTGATATAAATAGTTTCAAAGATTACCAAGAATTGCAGCCAGAAGAGTTAAATCTTATCAAAAAAATTGTTGATTTTCCTAGTATAATTGAGCAGGCAGCCAAAGAATATGCCCCCTCAATAGTGGCGCAATATGCCTACGAAATGACCAAATTATTTAGTTCGTTTTGGACAAATGTATCTATCCTAAAAGCTGAAAATGAAGCTGCAAAAGCGTTTAGAATTGCTTTAAGCGGTGTTGTGGCTGATGTTATCAAAAAATCTATGTTTCTTTTGGGAATAGATGTGCCAGAAAAAATGTAAGGAAAACTAAAGAAATATTGTATTTTTTTATTTGGGAAAAAGAATAAAAATAACTATATTTGTAATACAAAACATAGCATTAGGTACTAAAATAAATGAAAATAATGAAATCATTTAACATAAAATCAGATAAAATTGCTGATTATTTTATCTGTACCATTGATAGAGAAGCAGGTGACTCTATTACGCACCTAAAACTGCAAAAATTGTTATTTTATGCGCAGGCTTGGAGTATGGTTTTGTTTGATAAAACATTGTTTGAGGAGGATTTTCAGGCGTGGTTGCACGGACCAGTTTTGCCTTCTATATATGAAAAATATAAGAAATTTGGCTACGAAACTATCCCTCTTTCCAATTTTGATAATGATTTGAGCAAAGAAATTATTGAATTGTTAGAAGATATTAGAGGTGTTTATGGTGAAAAATCAGCAAAATATTTAGAAGATTTAACCCATTCAGAATTGCCTTGGTTGGAAGCTAGAGGTGGAATTTCTATTGAAATGAGATGCATTACACCCATCTCAAAAACAACAATGAAAGATTTTTACACGAAATTGCACGAAAGAAATCCTGTTAATGAAACGAATTAACAACAAAGTAGCTAACTTAGACAAACCATTACAGCATTTGAATAACAAAGAAGCTGGAATTTTAGGTTTTGATAAAGATGGTAATGATAGTCCTGCTTACGTTTATTTCAAATATTATGACCATAAACATCAATGCCTTTCTGAATGGTCAAAAGATGAATTAGTGTTGTTTAGTGCATTTGTGGAGAAATTAAGAAACACAACTTGGAATGACATTTACAAAAGTGGTTCAAGTCAAAATAAAACCAGTTTTGGCTATACAATTTGTAAACAAACAACCAAATTACCTAACCAAGACATTGTCAATGCGTTGAGTGAAGATACCACTTTTTTTGAACTTAGAGTTTCTCAAAAAGCAAGAGTTCACGGTTTTAGGGCAAAAACAGCTTTTTGTTTGGTTTGGCTAGACAGAAATCACGAAATTTATATTTAAAAATGGGTAGGATAAGTTGTATTTTTGTAAATAAAAAATCTGTATGGTGAAATAAATTAAATATTATGATTAAAAATGCGAGTAAAGCACTTTTAGGTGTATCAATTGGAGATGCATTTGGGGACAGTTTCTTTGGTGAAACTGATGAGATATTGAATAAAATCAGTTTGAGGGAGATGCCAAATACCAAATGGGAATTTACTGATGATACAGTAATGTCAATAGCTATTTTGGAAGAATTAGAAGAAAATGGTGAAATTAACCAAGATAATTTGATAAAAAAATTTAATAGGAATCACGACTTAGATGTTAATAGAGGATATGGTGTCACATTAAGGAGGCTTTTACGAGAAATAAAAGAAGGTGAAAATTGGAGAGATGTATCAAAAAATGCTTTTGATGGGCAAGGTTCAATGGGAAATGGGGCGGCTATGAGAGTTTGCCCCATTGGAGCTTACTACTTTAATGATTTTCAAAAAGTTAGAGAATTGGCTATTAAATCCGCAGAAATTACTCACGCTAATAATGAAGCCATAACAGGTGCTATTTCTATTGCTATTGGAACAGCCCTCACTACCAAAATGAAGTTTCATAACCATATTTTAACACCTATTGAATTTATTGACAAAATTTTAAATGAATTGCCAGATTCAGACACAAAATATCAAATAGCAAAAGCTAAAAATATTCCCTACCATTATCATATAGAAACAATAAAAGGTATGTTAGGAAATGGCATAAATATGACTTCACAAGATACTGTACCTTTTTCAATTTGGTGTGCCGCCTATAATTTGAATAATTTTGAAGAGGCACTTTGGAAAGCAGTTTCTATTTTAGGTGATAGAGATACTATTTGTGCAATGGTTGGAGGAATGGTTATAATGTCATCAGAAACAGAGAAAATCCCAAAAAACTGGTTAGAATTAGTAGAAAACTTTGAAAAAAGTATATTCAGAACGAAAAGGTAAATCCCTCTCCAAATTAGAAAATTTGGGGAGGGATTTCTACCTTTTCCAAGCTGTAATAAGAAGTCCGTTACCTTCCAAATTTTTTGTGTGCGTATCTATCATATTGAGAATGAAACAGATAGGATATGTAATTAAATAATAAAATGGTAATAAACTAAACAAATATCTTGAAGTGCCAACTGCCATCATTGGGTATTTCATAGAAAGTCGCCACGAAGTTTCACCAGATTTGCCATAGGTATATTTTACCTCAATGTCTTTATAACCTATTTTTTTGAGCTTTTTAGTAATTTCCTGCAAACTATAGCCGTTACGGATTTGCTCATCACAAAAGCATTTATCATTAGGGTTATTGGCATCAGAGCCAGTTTTGTCAGAAGGAACAGCTAAAAGTAACATTCCGTTGCGTTTGAGAGAGTTATAAAAGTTTCTCAAAACGGTTTCATCTTCCGTGATTTGTTCTATCACATCAACAGAAAGCACAAGGTCAAAGTTTTCTACCTCCTGAAAAGTAGTCAAATCTTCCGTACGGTAAAGAATATTCTGATTTTTATGCTGATTAAAAAACGCATTACAACTACAAACGTACTCCGTTTTGTTGTCCACTGCAAGAATATTCCATTTTTTGGAGATATTGCCCAGAAAGTAAGCGTATTGCCCAAAGCCAGCCCCAGCATCAAGGATATGCAAAGATTTCTCTTTTTTATCTTTTGCCCAAACATTTATTTCTTTGTGTATGTGCCAAGCACGCAAAAGAATTAAGTCTAAAATCTTATAAAAAACAACTCTCAAAAAAGTGTATTTCTTGAAAAAACAGCCTAAACGTGTTTTTACGGGTGTATATTTCATAATTTTATTGGAGAATTGAAAGCTACTTGCTTCCAATTTAGAATTATCTACAGGATTATCTAATTACTAATTTTTTATGATGCTATTCTTACTAATTTTTTACACAAATTGTTTTAAAATTCGTATTTCGTGCTTCTAACTTCGTACTTTAAATCTCGTCTTGGTCATCAGGAATGTTATAATCTTTGTCAGCAGGGGGAATTTCAATGCCTGCCATCAGTTTATCTATGTGTGCGGCATATTCTGCAGAATCATCTAAATAAAAACTAAGAGTAGGAATAATTCGTACTTGTTTGCCAATACGTTTCCCTAATTCGTTGCGGACAGCCTTTTTTTGGTCTTCTATCTCGTCCAAAAGTCCTTTTGGGTCTTTTGCAGCAAGAAAGCTAAGGTAAACTCGTGCTATGGCAAGGTCAGGCGTAATACGTACCTGCGTAACTGTAATAAAAGCTCCTTGAAAAAGCCCCTTAATATCTGCTTGAAATATATCTCCTAGCTCTTTTTGCAAAAGGCGAGCGTATTTTTGTTGTCTTGTAGTTTCCACTAATGTAATTGTGAGTTGTAAGTTGTGAGTTTTGAATTAAATCAATTTTTTTCAAAATCAAAACCCTATTCAAAAACACCGCAAAGGTACAAAAAATTTCTTTTGTGTGGCTTTTATTTTTATTTATTTCTTGTTGAAAATATGGGAAAGTTGTTTATTCTTTTTCTCCACTTACGACAAAATAGCCAAAATAGCTTCCCCATAATCCTAAAAACATTGTCATAAGCGGTGAAATGATATTATTCCATCTTTCTGGTGCGAGGCGTAAAGATTTATTTCTCCAAAATTCTTGGAATAAAAATTTTATTGTTACTCGTGGTATGTGTGCCACAGAGGGCGCAACTTTCCAAGAAATCTCTTCAAATTTGATATTTTTAAAGCCATTTTTTTGTAAACTTTGCTCAAAATCAGCCAAATTAGCAAGGCAAGGAAGTGCCCAACACTGACACAAACGCAGATAAGCCTTTTCTAACAAATAAGGCATTTTTTTAGATGTTTTCAAAAAACCATCAGCAATAGCAAAACGCCCTCCAATTTTCAAAACACGTCCCATTTCAGAAATAAGGGCATTTTTATCTGTTCCTTTTGCATAACAACTACTTTCTACTGCATACGCCACCTCAAAGGAATTAGCCTCAAAACTCATATTTTCATAATCATTTTTCATAATTATGACTTTATTTTGTAGATTTTCCTGCTTAGAAAGCTCATTTCCGTAGCTAATCTGACTATCCACTATGGTGATGCCCGTAACGTGGGTATGTGGGTGCAAACGCACTATTTCACGAGCTACCGCACCCATTCCGCAACCCATATCTAAGGCTTTGGGAGCAATATAAGTTTCTAACTGTAGTTTTTCTATGATAAATCTGCTCATTTGTGTGAGCATTTTTTCTAATGAGAAAATATCTGTCCACTTACGTAAATAACCAAAGTGCATATTGAGTTGGTTGCTCCACGCTTGATAGTCCATTCCTGCCACTTCATAATACTTTTGAATATCTTCTTGTTCTATTGCAACAAGTAGCGGTAATGTGGGTGGGTGGGATTTTTGCATTTGGTTTGTTTATAAATTTAAAAATAAATCAATAAAAATCAACAAAAAATACGAATTACGTCAAATAAAAATACTTTTAACGTAATTTGTAATTGATAATTCGTAATTGATAATTCGTAATTGATAATTCGTAATTGATAATTCGTAATTGATAATTGATAATTCGTAATTGACTAAAGTTTTATACCAAAAGCTAAATCTCCTGCATCACCAAGACCAGGAATAATGTAAGATTTTTCGTTTAATGTTTCATCAATATCTCCAATCCAAATAGAAACATTTTTTACGTGTTTTTTAACATACTCAACCCCATCTTTACTTGCAATAGCAGCCACAATATGCACATAAGAAGGTGTGCCACACTGCAAAAGTTTTTCATAAATTTGTACAATGGATTTCCCTGTGGCAAGCATTGGGTCAATTAAAATCAAAGGTTTGCCATTAAGATTAGGAACAGTTGTATAATGCACTTCAATATCAAAGCTGTTATCTGTGCGGTGTGCGCCTCTATACGCACCTACAAAGGCACATTCTGCATTATCAAAAACATTCAAAAAACCATTAAAAAGTGGCAAAGCTGCTCTCAAAACCGTTGCAAGCACAGGAGCTTGCTCCAAAAGCATTGTTTGTTTTTCGCCTAGTGGCGTTTGAACAACAGTTTGTTTGTATTCAAAAGTTTTGGAGATTTCATAAGCAAAAAGCTCTCCCAAACGCTCCAAATTGCGCCTAAAACGCATAGCATCTTTTTGGATATTTTTGTCACGAAGTTCTGCTAAAAACACATTAGCAATAGAGTTTTTTTCTGTAAGAACAAACATTTTTTTAGTAATTTTGAGTAAATAAAATAGAAAATAAACAAAAATGATTTTTTGGAACGTTTTTTTGGAATGTTTTTTTCACAAATTTATCAAAAAATAACTTAAAAAACCTAACTTTGTACTTCAAAATAGATAATATTCTGTACTTAAACTAAATTTTGCCCCTTATTACAATGAAAAAAGAAAACCCCAAATTTGTTGATGTAAAAAATGATATGGCATTTCATAAAATTTTTGGAACAACAGGCAAAACAGAAGCTTTAATGTCTTTTATAAACGCCATTTTGAAATTGCCAGAAGAGAGAAAAATCACGTTTCTAGAGATTTTAAATCCTTATCAGTTGCCTAACGTGCAAGATGCAAAAAGCATTATTATTGACATCAAGGCGAGAGATAAAGACAAAAAAGAGTACATTATAGAAATGCAAGTTGCTGATATAGTAGCATTTGATAAAAGAGTTCAGTATTATGTTGCTAAAAACTTTGCAGACCAAATAGTGAGAGGAGAGCCTTACTCAAAGCTCAACCCAGTTATTTTTATTGGGATTTTGGATTTCAACTACAGTCCTTCCCCCAATTATTTGAGTACACATAAGACTATAAACGTAGAAACTCACGAGAGCTATTTAACTGGAATTGAATATAATTTTGTGGAGCTTCCCAAATTTACCAAAACAGCAGACGAACTAACTGATTTGGCTGATGAATGGCTTTATTTCATCAAAAATGCAGCATTTTTGAAAGCCTTGCCTTCTGATATAATGGATAAAGGCTTACAAACTGCCTACGCTGATGCAGGATTTTTCTCTTGGACAAAAGAAGAATTAGCCGCCTATGATTATATGATTATGATTCAGCAAGATTTAAAAGGGCGTGAAGAACTTGCAGTAATAAAAGCAGAACAAAAAAGCACAGAAAAAGGAATAGAGAAAGGAATAGAAAAAGGTAGCAAAAATGAGAAAATTGAAATAGCCAAAAAAATGCTTCAAAAAGGGTTTTCTATTGAAGTTATAGCAGAAGTTACAGGACTTTCAGTAGAAGAAATAGAGAAAATCAAACAAGAAAATCAACTTTAAAAAACAAAATAAAAATCATTCAAAAAATCATTCAAAAACTGTTTTTTTGAATGATTTTTGCACTATATTTGTGGCAAAATTAAATAAACTCTCTCAAAATAATATGAAAAATAAGTCTTTACGTACCTCACTACGTAAGTTTACTTTTGGATTGGCAACCGTTTTAGCCACTACAACACTTATAAGCACGTTATCAAACTGTAAGCCTACTAAAAAAATTGCTCAAAAAACACAAGAAGAACCGTTTTTGGCAACTGTGGCAGGAAAACCCATCAATCTTTCTGATTTTAGGTATGTTTATGAAAAAAATACTAAAAAAGATAGCCTTTATAACGAAAAAAGCGTACGTGATTACTTAGATTTATATATAAAATTTAAGCAAAAAGTCCTTGACGCTCAATCAGTTGGTGCAGATACAACGCAAATGTTTAGAGATGAATTTGCAGGCTATGAAGAGCAACTTGCACGACCTTATATGCGTGTCCAAAATGTCAATGATGCCATTGTAAAACAGGCTTATGAACGTCTAAAAGAAGAAGTGAATGTTGCACATATTTTGCTAGAAGTAAAACCTGATGCAGAGCCAAAAGATACGCTTGCAGTTTATAAAAAACTACAAGAAATACGTGATAAAGCAGTTAAAGGAGAAGATTTTGGCAAATTAGCAACACAATATTCACAAGACCCATCAGCAAAATTTAATGGTGGAGAATTGGGGTATTTTACGTCTTTGCAAATGGTTTACCCCTTTGAACAAGTAGCCTACAATACACCCAAAGGCACTATTTCTAACATTGTACGTACTAATTTTGGGTATCATATCCTTAAAATAAACGACCGTCGCAACACAAGCGGAAAAGTAAAAGTAGCGCATATTATGGTGCGCACTATTCAAGGTGCGTCTGCACAAGATTCTATCAATACTCGTAATAAAATTTATGAGATTTATAACAAAGCTAAAAAAGGAGAGAATTGGGACAAACTTTGCACGCAATTTTCAGAAGATAGCCGTACAAGTGCCACAGGTGGAGAAATGCAGTATTTTACAGTAGGTGCGCTTGTGCCGAGCTTTGAAAATGCCGCCTTCAAACTCCAAAAAAATGGAGATATTGCAGAGCCAGTTCTGACAGTTTATGGCTGGCATATCATCAAGTTAATAGATAAAAAAGGTTTAGAGCCTTTCAGCGAGTTAGAAAACGGACTTTTAGCAAAGATTTCTAAGGATAGTCGTGCTGATATGGGTAGAATGGCATTTTTGAAGAAAATAAAAGCAGAAAACAACTTTAAAATCAATGAAAAAACATTGAATAAAGTTTATGCGCTGGTAGATACAAGTCTTCTCAAAGGTACTTGGAAATATGATAAAACTTCTCCTAAAATAGCTCCTATTTTGTCAGAAAGCATTATTTCTTTGAATAATGATAAGATTTCACCTGAAACTACTACTATTTTAGCTAGAGATTTTGCTGATTATTTGGTGCGTACACAAACGCCACGACCAGATTTGAAAGATGCCAAATATTATGCTAAAATCTATTTTGAGCGTTTTGCTGATGATAAAAATGTAGAATTTGAAAAGAAAAATCTTACTAAAAAATATCCAGAATACAGACTTCTTTCACAAGAATACCGTGAAGGAATGATGCTTTTCCAAATGATGAATGATAATGTTTGGGGAAAAGCTATCAAAGATTCTGTGGGTGCAAAGAAATTTTTTGAGCAAAATCCTAGCAAATATATGTTTGGAACTCGTGCTGTGGCAGTTATTTATGATGCAGCCAATACAAAAGTGCTTGCAGATGCCCAAAAGCAAAGAGATGCCAAAAGTTTTACGGTTAATGATTTTACGGTAAGTGCTACACAATTTGAAAAAGGTAAAGCAACTTTGCCAAAAGATGCACTAGCCAACCTTAATTCTATTGCAAATATGCTTAATACTGATGCTACACTTACTTTGGAAGTCGGTGGACACATTGATGCTAGTGAAAAACCTGCTATTTCTGCGGAACGTATCAAAAATATTGCTGAATATTTGGTAAGTAGAGAGGTAAAAGCAACCCAAATTATTAGAAAAGATTATGGGAAATTTAAGACAGTTTCACGTACAGATGCCGCTAAGAATATGCGTGTTACATACGCTATGACCTCTTCTTCTCTAAAAACTTTGGAAAAAACCATCAATACAGGCAATCAGCTAAATTTGAAAATTACAGAAGGTACGTTTTCTAAAGGTGATAATGCTTTTGTTGATGCGGTAGAGTGGAAAGCAGGCAATTATACCATAGAAAAAAATGGTCGTATGATAGAAATTATGATTAAAAATGTTGATGCACCACGCCAAAAAGTTTATGAAGAAGCTCGTGGGCAAGTAATCACAGAATATCAGCAATATTTGGAAAAAGAATGGCTAAAAGACCTAGCAAAACGTTTTCCTGCCGTTAATAATGACGTGGAAATTAGTAAGATAATTAAAAAATAATTTTTAAAATTTTGTAAAAATCCACAAAAATAAACTATTTTAGTTTGTTTTTGTGGATTTTTTTATAAAAAATCCGTACCTTTGCGGGAAAATTAGTGTAAAAACACTCAAAGAAACCTAAAAACGTATTTTTCAAACAAAATATTGTTTTTATGCGTTTTATCAGAAATATCATCTAAAATAGAAAGTAAAATTAGAATGACCAAAACAGAAATAAAAACAGATATTTGTATTATTGGAGCAGGTCCTGTGGGACTTTTTGCAGTTTTTGAGGCAGGTTTGCTGAAAATGCGTTGCCACGTAGTTGATGTTTTGCCACAAATTGGCGGGCAATTAACCGAAATTTATCCTCAAAAACCTATCTACGACATTCCTGGTTATCCAGAAATATTGGCAAAAGATTTAATAACAAACCTTGAAAAACAAATTGCACCATTTAAGCCTACTTACTCGTTGGGTGAGCGTGTGGAGGCTTTGGAAAGACTTGAAGATGAGAGTTTTAAACTTACAACATCAGATAAAAATGAGATTTTTGCAAAAGTAATTGTCATTGCTGGTGGGCTTGGTTGCTTTGAGCCACGCAAGCCAGAAGTAGAAAATTTGGAGCATTTTGAGGGCAAAGGCGTACTTTATATGGTACGAAATCCCGAACTTTTTAGAGATAAAAAAGTTGTTTTGGCAGGTGGCGGTGATTCTGCACTTGATTGGACAGTTTTTTTGGCTGATATTTGTTCCGAACTTACACTTATACACCGTAGCGGTAGTTTTAGAGGTGCGCCTGATACAGTTTCTAAGGTAATGAGTTTGGCAGAAAGCAAAAAAATTAACTTAGAACTTTATTCAAATATCAAAACAGTTACAGGCAATGGCAAACTAAATGGTATGGAAATAATTGGTAATGAAGGTATTAGCAAAAATATTGAGGCTGATTATCTTATTCCCTTGTTTGGACTTACTCCAAAACTAGGTCCTATTGCAGAATGGGGACTTAATATTGATAAAAATGCTATTTTGGTTGATACAAAAGACTATTCTACCAATGTAAAAGGCATTTATGCTATTGGTGACATCAATACTTATGAAGGGAAATTAAAACTTATTTTGTGTGGTTTTCACGAGGCTGCCATTATGTCGCATAGTGCGCACAAACTCGTTCATCCAAACACAAAAACAAGTTTGAAATATACCACAGTAAACGGTATTGAAGCATTTTAAGTAGTGAAATAGTGAGTAGTGAAATAGTGAGTAGTGAGATAGTGAGTAGTGAAATAGTCAAATAGTGAGTAGTGAAGTACATTCTACGTTGTATTTCACTACTCACTATTTCACTACACACTACTTCACTACTCACTATTTTTCTGCTATTTCTAATTCTGTAGAAACAAGTGGTTTAGCTGATTTGCTGGCTTCCACAGATACTGCAGATTTTTCAAAAAGTAATCTTAAACCTTTATCCACTTCCAAAGTGATGGTATTTTCGTTGATAGAAACTATTTTGCCGTGCAAACCGCCAATAGTAATCACATTATCACCTTTTTTTAGTCCTTCACGGAATAATTTTTGATTTTTTGCCTTTTGTTGCTGTGGGCGTATCATAAAAAAGTACATTACAAGTCCCATACCGCCAAAAAGCAATAAATTTGGAAGAAGAGAACTAGCTCCGCCAGAAGACGCAGCTTGCAAAAGAACAAAATTTTGAAGAAAATTCATTATTTGAGTTATGAGTTATTTTTAGTTGTGAATTGTTGAAAGCTATGAATTATTATAGTTGAAAGTTGTGAATTAACTTTGTTAGGACTTACGCAAAACCTATTAAAAACCACCCCTAACCCCTCCTAAAAAGGAGGGGGACAAACTCCCCTCCTTCCTAAGGAGGGGCTGGGG
>JANYGM010000387.1 GCA_025362415.1 bacterium | reverse complement strand
AAATCAGTAACATTATGGTTTAAAATTGATATTTTTAATTTGAGAATTAATATTTAAAACTGTGTACGGTAGCAAAAAGAACAGAATACAAATATAAGAAATTCTAAATTAGTTTTAAATATTAATTCTCAAATTAAAAATATCAATTTTAAACCATAATGTTACTGATTTTTCATATCTTTGTAGTTGGTAATCTTCCCTCTCAAAAATAACAAAATATCCTTCCATTGGACTTAAACGACAAAAAAAGCACTTTTTTGGGCAAAGTAGTGGCTCATATTCAAGAAAATTTTTCAAATAATTCTTCTGATAATCAAGTTAGTAATCTTTCTCGTACTTGTATAGTTGTGCCTTCACGTAGAGCCGTGAACGAACTTACAAAAATGCTGCAAATAGACACAAGATTAGAAGAAAATAAAAATAATATTTTAGCTATTGATGACTTTATTACGGTTTTTTCTGGTTTTGCTCGTGCCGAAAGTTTGGAACTTTTGCTAGAATTTCAGTTGCTTTTTAAGGAAAATATTAAAGATGAAAACTTTAAAAAAGATAACCTATTGTCGTGGTTGCCTATTTTATTGAGAGATTTTAATCAAATTGACCAAAATTTGATAGATGTAGAACAATTTTTTAGAAATCTTGCAGACGTAAAGAAAATAGAAAAATGGGATATTCCTGCTACAAACGTAGCGCAAAAAACTCGTATGCAACGCTACTTTACATTTTGGGAAGAGCTAAAACCTGTTTACTTGCAACTTGTAAGTAATCTTAAAGAAAAAAAAATAGGTTATCAGGGACTTTTATACAGGCATTTGGCGGAAAATGCAGAAGAATTATTGGTTGAAAATGCTTATTTTGATAATTTCGTTTTTGCAGGGTTTAATACTTTTAGTAAATCAGAAGAGGAAATTATTAGAATTTTGAAGAAATATAATAAAATTACGCTCCTTTGGGATACGGATAAATATTATATGGACGAAGATTATTCGCCTAATCAGGCGGGTTTTATGCTGAAAAATTACAAAAAAGAAGAAAAACATACTTGGAAATGGACAGAAGATAATTTTGCAGAAATACCCAAAACAATAGAAATAATAGCCTCGCCAAATACAACGCTACAAGCAAAAATAGTGCCTCAACTACTTCAAAACTGGCAAAGTATAGATAATTTTGATGCTAAAAGTCATAAAACTACACCGCAAACGGTCGTGGTTTTGCCTGACGACAATTTACTTTTGCCTTTACTTTATTCAATGGAAGACACAGCACCCAATATCACAATGGGGCTTTCTCTGAAAAAATCAAATTTATTTAATTTGGTGGATTTGTTGTTTAAAATGCAAAAAAATAAGCATAAACACAAAGCAGAAGTAAAAAATACAAAAAATAATGAGCAGTTTAGTGAAAGTGGAGATACTATTTTTGAAGACAAAGAAAAGAAATTTTATTATATCTACAAATACGACCACAAAACCATTAGTCGCCTTTTTAATCATCCGCTAGTAAGGCATTTTGAAAAAAAAATAAAACAGAGAAGTGAAACTGATGAAATAAGTTTTTTGCGTGATGTATTGGCGCATATTACACACGGAAACCGCTCCAAAATGTCTAAAAAGGAGATTTTGAGTTTTTCTACAAAACTTTTGGCAGAACATAAAGCTAAAGGTGTTATGCCAGAAATACTGGAACAAATATCAGCGCATTATGCCGCATTTGAAAAGATTTTGAAGGTTTTGATAGCAGATTGGAACGACAAAATACCTGCCGCAATGCAGAATTTGCAAGCTATTATGACATTTTTTAAGGAATTTTATGGAGATGCTAATACAATAGAATTAGAATATTTGCAGCGGTTTGAAAAGATTTTGCAAAAACTAGCAGAATTTGTGGTTAAAAAAAAATATGAACTTGATTACCGCACTTTTAAAAGTTTTTTATACCAACTTGTGGCAGAGGAGAATATTGTCTTTGATAGTGAAAGAGATAGCTCTGTGCAAATAATGGGACTTTTAGAAACTCGTGCCTTAGATTTTGAGCAGGTAATTGTGCTTTCTATGAATGAAGGTAATTTGCCTGCACAAAAAAAGGTTAATTCTCTCATTCCCTTAGATATAGCTAAAGCATTTGGACTTCCTACGTATCAAGAACAAGAAAATATTACAACCTATCATTTTTATAGACTGCTTCAGCGTGCCAAAAAAGTAGCTTTGGTATATATTTCTCCTCATAAATCTGATAAAAGTAGGTTTTTGATGCAATTAGAGTATGATTTGTGTCAAAAATATAATCAAATTGTACTTACCTCTTATGGAAATGTTGTTGTAAAAGATAAAGAAGACACCATTTTAACCGACCTTTTTATAGAAAAAACGCCTGAAATTCTTAAAAAAATAAAGGCAAAACTAATAAACGGACTTGCACCCACAAATATTGATGATTTTGTAAAATGCTCACTTATGTACTATTTTAAGCAAATTGCAGAAATAAAAGAAGCAGAAGAAGTAGAAGAAGAAATTGAGGCAAGTGTATTAGGAACTATTGTTCACGAAATTTTGGAGGATATTTTTAGACGGATTTCTGATGCTGGCAAAACAGATGTTACTATTGAAAGCCTTGATAATGAGCTTTTAAGCCTAGAAAAAATAGTAAGGGAGAAATTTGAAAAAGAAATTTATAAAGGCTACGAACTAGAAGGTAATAATTACCTTACTATGAAAGTTTGCGTAGAATTTATAAAAAGTTTTTTAGAATTGCAGATAACAGAGTTAGAAGACCCCAAAAAATCACCTAGTAAAACGCTTAAAATCATTGGTTTGGAGGTAAATCAGAAAAAAAATCCGCTAGAACAAAAAGAGGAAAAAGGTTTAATCACTATAAAACCTGCAGAACTGGAAATTAGCCATTATAATAATCAAAATGATGGTGAAGAAAGAGTAGAAGAAAAAATAACGGTCAAAATAAAGGGAATTATTGACAGAATTGATGAAATAAATGGTAAATGGCGCATTATTGACTATAAAACAGGGAAAGTGCAGGATAAGGATTTAGTTATCAAATATAATGAAATCCCCCATCTTGCTGATGATAGTGAACTTAGCAAAGTGCGCCAATTATGGCTATATAAATATATTTTATATAAAAATATTACATCAAATTCAGATTTTGCAAAACTTGCAGGCAATAACGAAATTGAGGCTGGAATATACAGTATGCGCAATATTGAAAAGTTTTTGGAGTTAGACATTAAAGAGGAGGTCGCTAAGGAAAAAAAAGCTCCCAATAAGAAAAAAGGGGCTACTGATGCCGTTGAAGAAGAAGAAAAAGCTGAAAAAACAACATTAAAATCTAAAAAACTTACTATGGACGAGTTTATCACACATACAGAGGATTTTTTGAAGAAAATTCTTACAAATATGTTGGATGAAACGCAACCTTTCGCAAAAACAGAAAATCTTTCTACTTGTGAATATTGCAATTTTAATGGAATTTGTGGAAGGAAATAAGGTTTAGGACAAGGTACGAATGAAGGAAAACAAGTTATCTGATTTATCAAAATCAAAACTGATTTTCTTTTGTAATACTCTGTTATTTTTGCTAAATTTGTTCCTAAACCATAAAATTACCTTCAAACAAACTAATTATGCCAAAAATATTGCTTATAGACGACGAGAATGCCATACGTGCTACTTTGAGAGAGATTTTAGAATACGAAAAATACAAAGTTGATGAAGCAAAATCTGGCGCAGAAGCACTAGAATTACTTGCTAAAAATGATTATGATGTGGCACTTTGTGACATCAAAATGCCCAATATGGACGGTATGGAAGTGCTTACTCGTTTCCAAGAACTTGGCAAAAATACCCAATTTATTATGATTTCGGCACACGGAAGCATAGAAACTGCCGTAGAAGCAACTAAAAAAGGTGCTTTTGATTTCATTGTAAAACCGCCTGATTTGAATAGATTATTGGTTTCTGTGCGTAATGCTATGGATAAATCTGGTTTGGTGCAAGAAACAAAAATATTAAAGAAGAAAATTGCTAAAAAGTATGATATTGTTGGTAATTCTGAAAGCATTGTACGTGTCAAAGAAGATATTGAAAAAATTGCGCCCACAGATGCTCGTGTGCTGATTGTAGGACCTAACGGAGCAGGAAAAGAACTTGTTTGCAAATGGATTCACGAGAAAAGTGAGCGTGCTAATATTGCCCTTGTGGAAGTAAATTGTGCCGCAATTCCTTCAGAACTCATTGAAAGTGAGCTTTTTGGACACGAAAAAGGTTCTTTCACTTCTGCCATAAAACAAAGAATAGGGAAGTTTGAGCAAGCAGATGGTGGTACACTTTTTTTAGATGAAATTGGAGATATGAGTATTTCTGCGCAGGCAAAAGTGCTTAGAGCCTTGCAAGAGCATAAAATTACTCGTGTTGGTGGGGAAAAAGAGATAAAAGTAAACGTGAGGGTGATTGCTGCCACAAATAAAGATTTGAAAGAAGAAATCAGAAAAGGAAATTTTAGAGAAGATTTATTTCATAGGTTGAGTGTTATTGTCATTAAAGTTCCATCTTTAGATGAAAGAAAAGATGATATTCCCTTGCTTGTAGAGCGTTTTCTCAATGATATTGCGGCTGATTATGGCGCAACTCCCAAAAGTATTACGCCAGAGGCAATGAAACTTTTGCAAGACCGTAATTGGTCTGGCAATATTCGTGAGCTACATAACGTAGTAGAACGCCTGATTATTATGAGTAAAGATAGCGTTACAGCGGAAGATGTCAAAAGTTATGCGTTGAATTAAGTTAGAGGTACGAAGTTAGAAGTACGAAGTACGAATGTAAAACCTTGATAATTAGATGACGACATTGATAAATTGTATTCAGCCCCAGCGGGGCGGTATATTTATAGAAAAATAAGCGTATTTTGTATTTCGCTCCAGCGGAGCGACATATTTATAACCATACAACTGTTTTTATAGCCCTTTGATTTATCATTTATCAAGGATTACGAAAAAAATACAACAAATTAACAATTTCGTTATCTAAATTACTGCAAAAACAAAAATATTTAATTCTTGTTTCTAAGCTAAAAATTCTGTCTTTAAAAGAAACAAAACTTTTAATAAAACCGTTAGAATTATAGATAATCTCAACAATTACCAAGGTTTTTGATTAGAAACTAATAATTCTCCAAATAAAAATAACCAAAACTTTATATATGATAAATACTGATTTTATAACGCTTCCAGAGCCGCTTTTACAGGAAAATAAAAGCCGTTTTGTGCTTTTTCCTATCCAGCACAACCAGATATGGCAAATGTATAAGCAAGCTGAAGCTAGTTTTTGGACAGCGGAAGAAATAGACCTTTCGCAAGACCAAAAAGATTGGGACAACCTCAATGATGGTGAAAGACATTTTATTTCACACGTATTGGCGTTTTTTGCCGCAAGTGATGGCATTGTGAACGAAAATTTGGTGCTTAATTTTATGAATGAAGTTCAACTTGCAGAGGCAAAATGTTTCTATGGTTTTCAAATTATGATGGAAAACATACATTCTGAAACCTACTCTTTGCTTATTGATACTTACATCAAAGATGCACGCCAAAAAGACTATCTTTTTAATGCTATTCAAACTGTGCCTTGCGTAGCTAAAAAAGCAGATTGGGCGTTGCGTTGGATAGAAAGTGAGCATTTTACAGAAAGACTAATTGCCTTTGCAGCAGTAGAAGGTATCTTTTTTTCTGGTAGTTTTTGCGCTATTTATTGGCTAAAACAACGTGGTTTGATGCCAGGTTTGTCTTTTTCAAATGAACTTATTTCAAGAGATGAAGGCTTGCATTGTGATTTTGCTTGTATGCTTTATGCTGAATATATGCAAAATAAACTCCCACACGAACGTGTGCTAGAAATTATTACTGATGCCGTTACTATTGAACAAGAATTTATTACAGAATCTTTGCCTGTTGCGCTGATTGGTATGAATGCTAACCTGATGAAGCAATATATTGAGTTTGTAGCAGACAGATTACTTAATTCTTTGGGACTTCCAAAGCATTATAATGCTGCCAATCCTTTTGCTTTTATGGAAATGATAGGACTTCAAAATAAAACTAACTTCTTTGAAAAACGTGTTGCTGATTACCAAAAAGCAGGCGTAATGTCTAACAAAGACGACCAAAAATTTTCTGTTGATGAAGATTTTTAAGGATAAATAATGATGCAAGATATTTTTATTTTTCTGCCTTTGTGGTGTTTCAACACAGCATTTACCAATAAAGACTTTGGACAAGCAATGTATTTTGTTTGTCCATTTTTTATTTTTACAAGAGCTTAATAATCAAAATTTTACATTCGTATCTCTTCCTAAAATACGTTCTTTCATTATTTTACTTATATCTTCTGTGCGTTTTGTTCGTCCTTGTTTTGTGAGGTGATAGTGTGTATCAAAAAAGTAGGTGTTTGGATAAACAAACTGTGTGTGTGTGCTTAAAACAGGGATTTTTAAGTTATTTTTTAAATCTTTTTCTAGTAAAGAAATTACGGTTTTACTTTGCTCAAAAGCAGTTTCAGAATAGCAAGGATATACAAAAAACACTTTTATTTGTTGTTTTTGGGCATATTCATAAAATTTATTCATAGCAGATATAGCAGACCAATATTTATACTTCAAAACTGGTTCTGTTTCTAAATTTTCTGGAGATTTTTCTTCCAAATGAGCCACCATATCACCATAATTATTGGCAGCTTTTCGTGAATAAATATGCTTTTTTTGATTGTTTGAGTTATTTTTCCCTAAAATATTTCTTATTTTTTGAAGGGTAAAGTTTTGTATTTGATAAAAAAAATATTTGTAATTTTCGTGTGCATTTGTCAGGTAGGTTTGTAGTTCTAATGCGTTATTTTTTTTGATAAAATGTTTTTGCCTTTGGAAAAATATTACTCACACGCTTTTTAAGGGCATAATCTCCTTCCAAATCAAGAAAATATTCAAAAGACAAAATAATAATATCATTTTTTTTCATTATGCTTTTAGCCTCATTAAGCATAAAATCAACGCCAAGTTCTGCACGAAGCCCCATATTTGCAACAGGAATACCCAAATTCTCGCTTAAAACCTTTGTATCTATCCCAAACGCAAGATTTGAGCCACCAACTAAAATGATTTTTGGCGTTTTTATATTTTCTACAATTTTGTGTTTATCTATTAAAATAGCCAAATAATCATCAGGATTTGATGCCATAAAACTGCCAAAATAGATAATGAAAGCAAGAATTATCAGAGAAAAAGCACTTATTTTGAGGATAAATTTATTCATAATTGCTTTTTTAAAAGTCCCCTACATCAAAAAGATGGGTTTATTTTTAATCTGTAAAAAGTCCCAAAAAATTAGCTTGATTTGAAAGCACAGAATAGCGTTCTACAATGGTTTTACGTGCATTTTGCCTAATATTTTCTACTTTTTCTGGATTTTCTAAGATGAAGATTAAAGCCTCTTTCCATTCTTGCTGGGTATCACAAATAAAACCGTTCTTAAATTCTCCATTATGTGTAATAATATGCGTATTCACGCCCACAGGTGACACTACTGCTACTGCACCAACCGCCATATATTGCAATGCCTTAAAACCACATTTACCATTTGCCCAAATATCATCAATAAGTGGCATAAGTCCAATATCAAAAGCTGATAAATCTTCTATTTCAGTCGTTTTATTCCATTCTTTAAAAATAAAAGATTTTGGGGTAAAATCTTTTCCATTTATCTCAAAAGTAGGTTTTTGATTAGAAATAATCCTAAATTCAAAGATATATTTTTGTTCTAATTCCAAAATAATTGGCAAAATAGCATCTAAATATTTAATAGTGGAGTGTGTGCCTGTCCAACCTATGATATTTTTTTCTTTTAGTATATTCTTTTCTGCAAATAGATGTAAGTTTTCCGTATCAATTGTAGTAGGATTTAGTATATTTTTATCCTTCATTTTGAATTTTGAGGCATACTCTAATAAATACGGATTTCCTACGCTGGTTTTGTGCGCCCATTGGCAAATCAAGTGTGTTTTTGAATGAAATTTGAGCTTTGCTACTATTTTATTGTTTTCTGATGTATTGGGCAACCAAATAGCATCATCAAAATCAAAGATAATTTTTTTTCTGAGGATTTTTGCCGTTATCCATTCAAAAAACGGCAATCCAATAGGAGATGCTTCCCTGTGAATAAAAACATAATCATACTTAATGACAGAAAATAACAATAAAAATCTTCTCCAGAATCCGCCCAAAATGCCTGTTATTTTCTGGAATTTAAAGCCATTTTTGTATAGAATTTGCCAAGTTTTTTGGTCAAGGAAGGGAGAAAATGTGTAAGAAAAATTATTTTTTATTAAAATATCCAAATATTGCTCAAAACGAAAGCGTTGCGAGGGCGCACAGGCAAGCGGATAAGGACATACAAATAATATTTTTTTCATAAATTTCCATAAATTATAGTACAAAGGCTATATTTTATCCGTAATTGACGTATAAACTTCGTTGTACTTTTGTATGCCTTTTTCTAAGCTGAAATAATCCAAAGCGACATTTCTTAATGTTTCACGTGGGACGAAAAGTATTTTATCAAGGTTTTTTATCACTTCCACATAAGCATTTTCTGAAAATTCTTTGACAAGCGCACCAAAATTGTACTTTTCAAATAAATAATCATTGTCACCCATATTTCCATTGATGATGGTAGGAACGCCACAAGCTAAAATTTCGCCTAATTTGGTGGCAGAAGAACCTTTTTTGGAATAACTCGTTTTAATGAAAAATATAGAAATATCACTGTTTTTTATCAAATTTGGCACTTCTTTGCGCTCTGCTTTCTGTATAATAATTTTTTCTGCTGGAATATTATATTTTTGTATTTTTTCAAGAATAATACTAGGGTTATCAGGTGTGATAAACGAAAAAATAGCATCAGGTTTTGTGTTCAAAAGACAAGAAAAGAAATGCAACATTTCATCAACCAAATACCACGTCCCCAACGACCCCAAATAAGACAAAATAAAAGGTTTATTTTCAGTATTTTTTTGTCGTTCAAAATCAAATAAAACTGTGTCCACACAACAAGGAATGACTTTTATTGGAAGGGTTTGAGAGGATTTTTCTTTAAGATTTTGCCACGACAAAATTTCTGTTTTAGCGTTTTCAGTAAGCGTAATAGTAGTATCAGCTTTTAATAAAAAATCTGTTTCCTTTCGCTTAAAAAACTTATAAATCTGATTAAAAACGGGGTTTTTCAAGTTCCACAAATTGCCATCAACACGTTCATCAGCCCAAAAACCACGCATATCAAAAATAAATTTTACAGGGATTGTAGTCTTAAACTTATCTTTAAGATACTCGCCCACCAGCGCACTAATGTAACTTCTGCAATGAATAATATCAAAATGCTTGATTTTGTGGAGTTGAACCGCTTTTTTGCGCATTTGCCAAACATCAAAAAGCGTAGAAAAAACAGGCGGATTTTTGGTATAAAAAATAGGTTGCCAATCAATTTTATCTAAAACAAGTGTTTCAATAATGTTTTTGCGCTGGGCATAATTTTGAGGTTTCTCAAAAGAAATAATAGTGATTTGATGCCCAATTTGTGCCAATCCAAGCAAGTAGGGCAATATTTGCGACTGCCCAAGTGGGTCTGTCAAACCATCATAAGAAAGGAATAAAACTTTTTTCAAAAACTTTTATAAAATTATTTTGCTACTTGTTCCAGAGAATTATCATATTTTTTTGGTGCATAAAGAAAGCCAAAAGCCTCTGCACCATCTTTTTTGAGGTATTTATGGTGTACTTTGTGCGCTCTTATCATACGGCGCAGGTAGCGACTTCGTGCCACAAACTTAATTTTGATGCGTCTATGCACCAAAATATCGTGAAAAAGTACATAAAAAATACCATAAGCCAAAATACCAAAACCAACCCATTTGAGGAAAGAAACCTGCTCAAACTCAAAGCCCGCCATAATTGTTAGGGCAGAAGGTACACTAAAAACAACGGCAAAGTAATCATTTTTTTCAAAAGTATCATTATGCGGCTCGTGATGCGACTTGTGCCAACTCCATAGAAAGCCGTGCATCACGTATTTATGTGTAAACCACGCCACGCCTTCCATAAAAAAGAACGTACCAACGACCAAAAAAATATTTAATAAAACAATCATTTTTAAATAATTGTGAATTTTAAATTGTGAATGAATATTCAAAAAGTGCATTGCTCCCTTCGGAGCTGGGACTACAAACCTTCCAAAACTGATTTCACTTCTTCCATTAGCCACATTGGCGTAGAAGTTGCGCCACAAACGCCCACCGTTTCATTACCAGAAAACCAATTTTTATCTATTTCAGAAACATTAGAAATGAAAAAAGTATTTTGATTTGTTTCCTTACAGACGTTGTAAAGCACTTTTCCGTTAGAAGACTTTGTGCCAGCTACAAAAATAATCTTATCAAATTTAGTAGCAAAAGTACGAAGTTCTATATCTCTATTTGACACCTGACGACAAATAGTATCATTAGCATTGACCTCAATTCCTGCGTTTTCTAGCGTTTGCTTGATGTCGTAAAAGTTTTTGGTACTTTTGGTAGTTTGGCTATAAAGTGTCAGTTTTTTAGGTAGTTCATCAACAGGAATTAGCTCGTTAATGTCTTGAAAAACAGTAGCTTCATTGCTTGTTTGTGCTAAAAGTCCTATGATTTCTGCGTGTCCGTGCTTGCCATAAATATAAATATTTTCTTTTTTATCAAAAGAGTTTTTGATGCGGTTTTGGAGTTTCAAAACCACAGGACAAGAGGCATCAATAAGTTCAATATTGTTTTTTAGGGCAAGCTCGTAGGTAGAGGCAGGCTCTCCGTGCGCTCTTATAAGCACTTTTTCGTTATGAATGCCTTTCAAATCCTCGTGATTGATGATTTGAAGCCCTTTATCCTGCAGTCGCTTAACTTCTTCATCATTATGAACAATATCACCCAAACAATAAAGTTTTCCATCTTCATTTAAGATGTCTTCTGCCATTTCTATGGCATAAACAACCCCAAAGCAAAAGCCAGAATTATCATCAATAGTAACATTAAGGTTAAACATAATAAAAAAGTTATGAGTTTTCTGTGGTAAGTTGTGAGTGTAAATATGAATTTAAACATTTACAACTAAAAATTTTATTGAGGAATTTTGCTAGTCAAAAATTCTGTTTCTTTGCCGTTGCATTGCCCAGATTTGAGTACAAATGATGCAATGACTTCAACAAAACGAGTATCTAAGGTATTTTGTTCTAAATTTTTAATAATCATTTCTTTATCTTCTTGTATATTAGGGCTTTGCATTAAGAAAATAGGTAGATTACTTTGTATAGAAAATCTTAAAAAACGTATTTCTATATCATTTGGCGCAGCTTCTATGGCGGTGATAAAAAACTTTTTGGAGTTGTCCAAATAGGCTAATTTGTTGAAAGGCATCCAAGCGTGTTTTGCTCGTAACGCCTCCAACGCACCTTTATAAGCAGTAATAATGGCATTTTCAGCAATATTTTCTGTACTACCAGCAGTTTCAGCTAATAAAATTTTAGCAAATTCTTCTGTTTTTGTACTACTTTCTATTGCACTGGAATAAGCAAGGCGGACAGTATCTAACATAATAATAGTGTAGTGATTTTGTTTTTTTATCAAAGATAATGGGTTTTTATCTGAAATACAAAAAAATTAGTAATCAAAAGAAAAATAAGTAACGAGAATTAAATAAAAGTAAGTAATTGTGAATTTTAAATTGTGAATGAATACAAACTAGCAACTACTAGTGTTTATAACCAGTTTATTATGTGTCATTTTGACATTATTATATACTGTGAACGGCTTGGATTTCAGAAAATGTATTAAAGTCCAGCGGACTGGCATATTTATAGAAAAATAGGTCAAAAAATGTATTCAGCTCCAGCGGAGTGGTACTAGCAAGGGCTAGTTTTATAAATATGTCGCTCCGCTGGAGCTTTAATACAAATACAATGATGTTTCTATAAATATGCCGTTCC
>JANYGM010000123.1 GCA_025362415.1 bacterium | reverse complement strand
GTGCAGGAACAGCTGCAACCATTGCGCATATTGTGGTTATGAACATCAATGGAACTGATTATACTTTGCCAGCACCAGAAACAAGAGAGTTTTCTATACGAGTTTTGGAAGAGCTAAACGAACTCAAACACGGTAGAATAGCAGACACAAGAGGTTGGATAATGAAAATATAAAGTTTATTTATCAAGAAAGGATAATACTAAATTTTGTATTATCCTTTTCGTCTTTTTAGATAAGTATTTATCAATAAAAATAAAACAAAAAATGCTTTTTAACTTCACAATAGGCAATTTTAGGTCATTTTCAGATAAGAAAACGCTAAGTATGGAGCTTGCGCCTATTACTGATTATCCTAAAAATATTGTCAAAAAATCTAAGTATAAATTTCTTTCTACTGCCGTTGTTTATGGCGCAAATTCATCTGGTAAATCAAATTTATTAGAAGGAATAAGTGTAATGAAAAACATTATAGAAGGAAATTTTGAAAAGGGTTCAACTGCTCTATTGCGTTATGAACCTTTTTCTTTGAATATTGATACAGAGAATCAGCCTACTTTCTTTGAAATAGTTTTTTTAGCAGAAAATACCAAATACCGTTATGGTTTTGAAAATGATCAAACAGCTATAAAATCTGAATGGTTATTTGAAATCAAAGGAAAAACAGAAAAAGCATTATTTTTAAGAGAAAATGACGGTATTGAAGTAATGGCGGATTACAAAGAAGGAGAGGATTTAGAAATAAAAACAAGGGATAACGCATTGTTTTTGAGTGTTGTAGACCAATTTAATGGGAAAATAGCGGCTGGAATAATGAATTGGTTTAGAAATTTCAATATAATATCTGGGATAAATCACAACCAATATAGAGAGTTCACACTTAAAGAATTTGATAATCCTAAATCAAACAAAATATTGACGGATTATTTTATTCAACTTGATTTAGGATTTGAGGCAGTAAAAATAGAGAAAGAAGAAGTAAATATAGATGAAAATATCTCAAAGAATACAAACATATTAGTTAAAACAAAATTAAATACTATTCATAAAGTTTTTGACAATAGTAAAAAATTTGTGAGAAACATTGAATTTGATGCACTCAAACAAGAAAGCTCGGGAACAAATAAAATGATTGATTTGTCTGGAGCTATTTTTTACGCACTTGAATTTGGTGAAATTCTAGTTATTGACGAACTTGATGCCAAACTGCACCCTTTACTTACACTTTCTATTATCAAACTTTTTCAAAATCCTAAACTCAATAAAAATGGCGCACAGCTTATATTTGCCACACACGACACCAATATTTTAAGTCGTGCTGATTTGAGAAGAGACCAAATCTATTTTGTAGAAAAAGATAATTATGGGGCATCTGATTTGTATTCTCTCGTTGAATATGATGAAGTAAAACTAGGAAATGACCTAGAAGAAGATTATATGAGAGGAAGATATGGTGCAATTCCTTATTTTAATACAAATCTCAAAAATACATCAAGCAAATCATCAGAAACAACAAAAAAGAATGGCAAGGAAGATAAAAATTGATAATGCAAAGCAAAAACAAGATAACCAAAAAGGAAGAAAAGTAGGCGGAAAGCCACAAAGACAGTATTTTTTGATTGTTTGTGAAGGTACAAAAACAGAACCTAATTATTTTGAGTCCATCAAAAAACTCCTACCTCGTGGCATAATGCAATTTATTGATATTCAAGGAACTGCCAGAAATACAAAATCATTGGTTAATTGGACAGACAACTTTAGGAATGAACAAGTGCAAAATGGTAAAATATATGACCAAACTTGGGCAGTTTTTGACAAAGATAGCTTTCTTGCTCAAAGTTTTGACAATGCTATTAATAAAGGAGAAAATATGTCTGATAAAATAAATTGTGCTTGGACAAATGAAGCCTTTGAATTGTGGTATTTACTTCATTTTGAATATGTTAGTGTGGGTATGAGCAGAGAAGATTATAAACCACATTTAGAAAAATGGCTTACTAAAAAAATGGGCAAGCCTTTCAAATATGAGAAAAATCTCCCTAATATGTATGAAATTTTGCAGGAGTTTGGAAATCTAAAACAAGCAATTTTATGGGCTGAAAAGTTAGAAAACGGCTATCAAGATAAACAGTTTTCCGAACATAATCCTTGTACAAAAATCCATCATCTTGTAAAAGCATTAGAAGCGCAATTTAATTAAAATAATATCTTTTAGTTTTACAAAAAAAGCCTTTCAAAATTACTTTTGAAAGGCTTTTGTGTGTCGTAAAATCCAAAATCTCAAACCCTTAAAACCACAAAAAATATAACTGTAAAAACTATGCTAATTCTACATAAAAAAGCCACTACGCAAGGCGTAGTGGCTTTCCCAATCTTATGAAAAACTATTTTGCTGTAAGGAAAGGAGTTGAACCTCTAAGAAGAAGTTAGGACGAACTTTGTGGCAAATAATAGGTTTTGAAGTATATTATTTATCACCAAGTTGGTCTTTGTACCTTTGTCTTCACCCCCGAGATAGGAGGGCACGTCTGCCAGTTTCGTCACCTTACATTATTAAAAGAGAAAATATTAAACTAAAATTGTATTTCTCGTAATTCGTAATTGATAATTCGTAATTGATAATTTCTCTGTTGCAAATGTAATAGGTTTATTAGTATATTGCAAATTTTTCAATAAAATAATTTAAAATTTACAGTTTAATCAAAAAATTACTATATTTGTTAAAAATTCAGCAAAAAACTATTAAGAAAATGGATAAAAATTTCCAAATTGATAATACAGATTTGAAGATATTGAGCCTTCTTACGCAAGATGCCAATATGCCTTACACAGAAATTGCAGACAAGGTAAATGTGTCTAGTGGCACAGTACACGTACGTATGCGCAAAATGACAGATTTGGGAATTGTTACTGGTGCGCAAATCACTATCAATTATGCCAAATTGGGTTGGGATGTTACGGCTTTTTTAGGAATTTACCTTGATAAAAGTTCTCTTTATGATGAAGTTGTGCAGAAACTAGCACAAATATCAGAAGTTGTGAGCCTTAATTATACGACTGGCGCATATAGTATTTTTGCCAAGATTTTGTGTAAAGATACCAACCATTTGAGGGAAGTTTTGAATGATAAAATACAAAAAGTTGGGGGCATACAACGTACAGAAACTTTTATTTCTTTGGAAGAAACACTTTGTAAACCTACTTTTTTTGATTTAAAATAAATAAATAATTGTGAATTGTGAATTGTGAATGAATACAAGTTTTTGACATCACCAAAACCTAAACTAATGATAGAAATACTTTTAGAAAAAATCATACAAGAAAGCCCACAACATAACCTGTTTTTTTTGTGGGGAATGCCTTGCTCTGGAAAATCTACCATAGGAAAACAACTTGCAACGCAATTAGACTATGTTTTTATTGATTTAGATGAGCATATTATCTCAAAAGAACAGAAAACTATTGCCCAAATTTTCCAAGATGAGGGAGAAGCATTTTTCAGAATGATGGAAACACATTATTTGAATGGAATTATTATAGAAAATGCTAAAGAGAATGCTAAAGAGAATGCTAAAGAAAATATCAATAAAAAAATTATCATAGCAACAGGTGGAGGTACACCTTGCTACAATGAAAATAGGTTTGAAATGCTTTTAAACGGCTTTTGTATTTTTTTAGAAACTGATTTGGACATACTAATCTCTCGTATTGAAAATGACAAAAAAAATATACGTCCTCTTTTTATCAATAAAACTAATCAAGAAATAAAAGAACTCATTTCTAATCTTTATAAAAAACGTATTCTATATTATGAAAAAGCACATTTTACATATATTTTTGCATAATTTTTGCGGATAAAACAAAAAAATGCTAATTTGTGTTTTTATTAAAAAATGCTACCTCTCATAAAAATATTATGAAAAAATATATAATTGTATTCTTCTTGTTGTTTCTTTTTGTAGATAAATCTTCAGCACAACTCTATTGTAATGAATGGATTAACTACAGTCAGTCATATTTCAAAATCCCTATCACAGACAAAGGACTTTACCGCCTTACACACGCACAACTGGCTACTGCAGGTTTTAATGTAGCTAGTAATCCACAAAAAATACAAATTTTTCATAGAGGTGTGGAGCAAGCAATAAGTGTGCAGGGTGAAGCTGATGGCGTTTTTGATGCCACAGATTATGTTGATTTTTTTGGGAAAAATAATGACGGTACACAAGATAGAGAACTTCATTTCCCTACTTATACCAATCAACTAAATCCGTACAGAAACATCTATTCTGATACAACAGCCTACTTTATTACGCAAAGTTTGAGCGCAACAAATGGTAAAAGAATGAGTAATCTTAATTTACCTTCTGGTGCGCTTGTTGCAGAACCATACATCATACAAGAAGAATTGCAGGCGTTTGCAGAGCAATTTTCACCAGGAACAAGTTTGATTAGTAGTTTTTATACATATTTGGCTGATTTTACGAAAGGAAAAGGAGTTACAAGTAGTGTCATTGGGAGTGGCGCACCAAGAGATTTTACCTTTAATATCACTAATCCACAGGGAAATATTACGCCTACCATAGAAATTTCGTATGTGAGTAGAGGGCTTTCCAATGTTACAATGACTTTTTCAGTAGGAAATTCTACAACATCACTGCGTAATATCAATACTACACTTTCGGGTACTAATAATGCAGGAATTATTACAGCTAATCTTCTTATAACGGACTTTCCAATAGGAAACGGTCAGTTTATTTTGCGTGCTGCTTGCACAGGAGCGCAATTTTCTATCAATTACATCAAATTGCGCTATGCTAAGGGTGTTAATGCCAATTCTCAAACAGAAAATTATTTTAATACTGCGCCTAATCCTTCTGCAACATCTTTGCTAAATATAGCTAATGTTCCTGCTGGTAGTATTTTATACGACATTACTAATACTACTAATATCCGCCAAATAGCATCAGCTAATAATCCAGTTATTGATAATACGTTGAATGAGCGTAATTTTTTCTTGACAAATAATTTTAGAACTCCCCTAAAAGTTAGTAAAATAAATTTTCAGAGTATCAATCCGCTTAGTTTTGATTATTTGATGATTAGTAATCAAATTCTTAGAAAGCCTGCTGGGGGTTATGCAGACCCTGTACAGGCGTATGCAGACTATCGTGCAAGCGCACTAGGAGGAAGTTATAAACCTATTTTAATGGATATTGAGGTGCTTTATAACCAGTTTAATTATGGTGAACGTAGTTCTGTGGCTATCCGTAATTTTTCTAAATTTATGTATGACGGAAACCCTACTACAAGTAAACCCAAGGCACTTTTTTTGCTTGGGCGTGCTATTTCTTTGATGCCTACAGACCCTAATTTTTTTTATATTGGAAATATCAGTTTTGATATTCGTAATAATCCATTACACGCTGTTCAAAATCTTGTACCTACACACGGTTATCCAGGAAGTGATATTCCGCTTACGGCTGGTTTTGATAATCTTGAATATGTTAATACAATACCTACAGGTAGATTAAGTGCTAATATTCCTTTGCACGTAGCCAACTATCTTACCAAAGTCAAAGAACACGAAAATCCTACAGGAAACAATGTGTGGCGTAAAAATATGCTTTTTATGAGTGGAGGGATTTCACAAGGAGAACAAGCAAATTTCAAGAATTATGTAACTGATTATAAAAATATTATTGAAGGTGATTTTTTGCGTGGAATAGGTAAAATTATTACCAAAACTACTACAAACAATGTTCAGTACATTAATGTAGCTGATGAAATTAACAAAGGAATAGGACAACTTACTTTTTTTGGGCATTCTAGCGCAATTTTCTCTGAAATTGATATTGGTAGTGCCTCACAAGACGTGCAAGGTTACCGCAATAAAGGCAAATATCCTCTTATTCTGGCAAATGGTTGTTTGCTAGGTAACTTGTATTCTGGTTATTCCAACCCGCCTTTTGTAGCACAAGCTGATGATTGGATGTTGCTTAGAGATGACAGAGGTGCAATAGCGTGGATAGCTAATGCAGGAGAGGGCATTGCCCCGTTTTTGCATTCGTTTTCTAGATTTTGGCATCTTGCCGCTTATGGCACAAAAAGCCTTTCAGGTGAGCCTTTGGGTGTTTTGCATAGGACGGTTATTAAAACTGCCTTCTCGCCCACTGTTTTCGGAAACGACCAAACTACACGCTCTCAATTTCAGCAGATGACCTTGCAAGCAGACCCAGCAGTACGTTTGGTGATGGGAAATAAGCCTGATTATTACACGGATAACACACAAATTTCGTTAGAAAGTTTTAATAATAGCCTCATCACTGCACGTTCTGATTCTTTCAAAATACGCCTGATTGCAAATAATCAAGGTATTTCTGATACAACAAAATTCCGTATTTCTGTTAAAAGAACACTTAGCAATGGAACTATTATTGATTATACAACAACAAAAAGATACAAAATAAACAACACAGATACGCTTTATTTTACTGTTACACGTCCCGCAAGTGGTGGAGGTTTTGGAAACAACCGTTTTGAAGTAAAATTAGATTATCTCAACCAAATACCAGAACTTAGTGAAGATAATAATGTTGCAGTTTTAGAATATTTATTGCCTGACATAGGCGCAAAAGCACTTTTCCCTCCAGAATATAGTGTTATTGGCACGCAACCTATACGCCTTATTGCACAAGCAGGAGATTTGGCAAATATTGGGCGAGATATGGTGTTTGAAGTGGATA
>JANYGM010000339.1 GCA_025362415.1 bacterium | reverse complement strand
TTCATAGAGTTGATTATTTGGCGGTGGCTTATACAGATGAAGGCGTAGAACTGCGCAAAAATGGTATAAAACTTCCAATTATGGTGATGAATCCTTCAATAGAGAGTTTTGGACTACTTTTAGAATATGATTTAGAGCCAGAAATTTATAGTTTTGGCTTGCTTAATCATTTTATTGATTTCATTGAAAATAGCAATAAAATTGAAAATATTACATCAAAAAAAATAAGGACTCGTATTAAAATTCATTTGAAATTAGATACAGGTATGAAACGGCTTGGTTTTGAGGAAAATGATTTTGAAAATCTTACTAATATTCTTGTTCAAAATCAAAAAAACATCATTATAGCATCAATAATGAGCCATTTGGCAGGTGCAGACGAGGCAGAACATAATGGATTTTCTGAAAATCAAATTACTATTTTTGAAAGATTTTCAGCAGAAATCAGCAAAAAAATAGGCTACAATCCCATACGCCACATAGCTAATTCTCCTACTATTGTGCGTTTTCCTAAGGCGCAATTTGATATGATAAGGCTAGGAATAGGGCTTTATGGGGTGGAAATGGCTGGTATTTCTCAAAATCAACTAATGCCCATTTCTAGGCTTAAAACTATTATTTCACAAATAAAAAATGTCAAAAAAGGAGAAACTGTTGGCTATTCTCGCAAGGGAATAATGCCTCAAAATGGTAAAATAGCCACTATTGCTATTGGTTATGCAGATGGTTTTAGTAGGCGTTTTAGTAATGGTGTGGGTGAAGTTTGTATCAATGGTACACTTTGTAAGGTGATTGGAAATGTATGTATGGATATGACTATGATAGATGTTTCTCATTTGCAAGACGTTCAGGAAGGTGATGAAGTGATTATTTTTGATGACAAACTGACTATTTCAATGTTAGCAAAGAAAATAAATACTATTCCTTATGAAATTTTGACAAGTGTAAGTGAACGTGTAAAACGGGTTTTTTTTACAGAATAAAAATTACTTAATATTTTTTTGTAATTTAGCGTTCAATAGAAAATTAGCTAAAAGTAGTCAGAAGTGGATATAACGAAAATAAAAAATCTTATTGATACATATCAAAAGTATGCAAATGGTATTGTGGATTATCAAAAATATACTTATTATGCCATTACGCACCATTCCACTGCTATTGAAGGAAGTACGTTAAGTGCTTCTCAAGTAATAAATTTGTTAGAATATGATAAACCCGTAGCCAATAAGCCATTTTCAGAGCATCAAATGGTAATAGACCATTTTAAGGCAATGCAATTTTTAGAAGAAAGTTTAGGAGAAAAACTAATAGAAAAAACAACCAAAAACCTTATTTTAAGTGTTGATTTTATCAAAAAATTGGGCGAAAAAGTGATGCAAAGTACAGGAAGAAGTGTTAATACAGTGCTTGGAACTTATAATATTGCAAAAGGAGATTTTAGGCTGTCATCTGTTTATGCAGGTACTCGTACATTCCCAGACTATAAAAAAGTGCCTGATTTGTTGCAGAAAATGTGTGAAAAAATCAATGAAAAATTAAAAAATACCAACACATTAGAAGAAAAATTGAACATAGCTTTTGAACTTCACTTTGAGTTTGTTAGTATTCACCCTTTTGGAGATGGAAATGGACGTACAGCACGCCTACTTATGAATTTGGTACAACTTTATTTTGATTTGCCACTTTCTATAGTCTTCAAACAAGATAGAATAAAATATATCAATGCACTAGAAAAAACTCGTAAAAATGATAATATAAAACATTTTTTGGCGTTTATGTATGCGCAATACACAAAGTTTTTGTCAAAGGAAATAAAAATATTATCCAAATAATTTTGCAATTTTTTGCCACAGATGCACAGATAATACATTTGAAAAACAACTTTAAACTCATATAAAAAATATATTTTATGTCTGATGACAATTTAAAAGCCTACATTGAACAGGCACTCAAAATTAGAGAAACACAAGAAAGCGTTTCTGATATTGAAATGCAAAAAATAGCCTTAGAACTTGGGCTTTCAAGCTCCGACCTCGCCAAGGTAGAAAGCACTTTTAATGATTCTCTTGTGCGTGGGAAGGGATTTATGAAGTTTAAAGATTGGCATAGTGCTGTCAATGAGTTAGAATATGCTGTTATTTTGAAACCAAATAATGCAGAAGTTTTGCAGGCGTTGTCGTTGTGTTATACCTATCTAGCAGCACTAGAAAAAGACAAACAAAGTTATGAAAAAGCTAAACAAACTGTTCAGAAAGCTCTTTTGGTAGATGCTACACACGAATATTCCTTTATGCTTGCAAGTGAACTAAATAAAGGACTTAAAAATATCAATATCAAGCAGTTAGATAAAAATCCGTTTGGAATGGTGAGCAATAAAAGTTTTAGTCATATTGTAAATTTACCTAAGACTTTTACTAAATCTCGTACAGATAAAAAAGTTTTTGGCGTTTTGGGCGGAATTTCCAATTTTTTTGGCATAAATTCGCTTATATTGCGTGTAGGTATTGCCGTTCCCACTTTATTTCACTTAATAAATGGATATGAAGAATTTCCTACTGCCGTTTGCATAGGCTACATACTGCTTGCAATACTAATGAAAAAAGAACCTGAAAATACTGATAATCAGTAAATTAAGACTTACACATTTTGTCCCTAAATCCCAAAGGTAGGCTATTAAAGGCTGTGCAAGTTTCTCTGCTTGAATTTATAGAATTTACAAAAAATAAGAACAAAAAACTCCTTCTAAGGATAGAAATAATAAAACACAACAAAAATGAGCGAAAGAAGTAGTATTTTTGATATGATAGGTCCTATTATGATAGGTCCTTCAAGTTCACATACGGCAGGTGTAGTACGTATAGGACGTACTGCAAGGCATATTTTGTGTGAAATGCCCACAGAAGCAACTATTATTTTTTATAATTCTTTTGCACAGACTTATGAAGGACACGGCAGCGACAGAGCAGTTATTGCTGGACTTTTGGATTATGCTACTGATGATGTACGTATCAAAACTTCTTTTGATGAAGCAGCAAAAGTTGGTTTTAAATACACCTTCAAATCTGCAGGAAATGCCTCTACAATGCACCCAAACACAGTGAAAATCATTGTCAAATCAGAAAATAGAGAAATTGAACTTGTAGGAGAAAGCAAAGGGGGCGGACTTGTCAATATTGCTTCTTATAATGGTTTTAGGGCAGATTTTAGTACCTCTTTGAATACTTTAATTATTTTGGCTGATGACGTAAAAGGAAGTGTAGCGTTTATTAGTAGTATTTTGTCTAATGATGATTGTAATATTGCTACAATGAATGTATCTAGAGTAGGCAAAAATGCCCTTGCTTGTCAATTTTATGAGATGGATTCTAGTGTGCGTGAACTTACGCTTGCATATATGCGCTCTCTTTCGTGGGTAAAAGAAATAATTTCTTTGAATGCGTTGGAATGATTGAATTTCACACCTCACACTCCACGCCTCACACCTCATAACTTTTATGACCAATAAACCGCTTTTAAGTCCTATTATTCACGAAAAAATACATTTTTTTGCTATTATTTGTGTCGTAATTACTATGAATTTTCTCAATAAACCTGCTTTTTTGAGTATTTCTATGATAATTGCAGCCTTAAATTGGATTTTAGCTAATAATTTTAGTGAAAAAATCCAAATAATAAAACAAAAACCTATTATTTGGGTTGCAGGAGCATTTTTATTGTTGTATGGTTTGAGCGTTTTTTATTCCGAAAACAAAGGAGAAGCACTAACAGATTTACAACTAAAATTGCCAATTTTCTTATGCCCTTTGATGTTTCTTACATCACCTAAATTCACTAAAAAGCAACTAGATATTATTTTTTATGCTTTTATAACAGCTTTATTGGTAGGTGTTTTTTTGAGTTTTTTGGTTGCTTTTAAGAAAAATTATGCCCAAAATCAGTTAGAAACTATCATTTCACCTTTGTTTTTTTATGGTAATATTTCTTTTGGCTTCAGCCACGCAGGTTATCACAGTCTTTATATCATTATAGGTATTTTTGTACTATTTGATAAAATCTTACACGAAAATCTATCTCAAATAAAACTAATTATTCATATTTTACTGATACTTATTTTTATTGGCTTTTTATTGCTTTTGTCGTCACGAATGCCTCTTTTAATGTTTATGTTGTTGTTTATTAGTGGGGTTATTTATGCTATTATCAAAAATAAAAAATATATAATTGGTTTTGGGATTATTGGCATAATGTTGCTTGTTTTTGTGAGCTTTCTAAATTATTCAGAAACAGGCAAAAGGCGTTTTGCGTATATTTTAAGCAGTTTTAATAAAGAAAATCTTATAAGTACTGATGGCACAAAAGATAATTCTCTAGCCCACGACTGGGACGGCATTCCCTTACGTATTGCCCTAATTGAACTCACTTTTAATGCTATAAAAAATAATACTTTTGGAGAATTTTTGTTTGGAGTAGGCAATGGCGACACTGAAGACAACATTATTGAGGCGGGAAATAGGCAAAAAGTAGCTTTTATAGCAAAACACAATAGATATGATGCACACAACCAATATTTAGAAACTTTACTTGGCACAGGGATACTAGGCTTTTGCTTGCTTTTGATGTTTTTGTACTTACATTTTAAAGAAGCTATTAAGCAGAAAAATTGGCTTTATCTTAATGTAATGCTACTTTTATCTTTATATTTTCTTACAGAAGCAGTTTTGTCAGTGCAACAAGGTGTTGCTATTTTTGGTATTTTCCCTTGTCTTTTCCAAATCACTCAAAAAGAAGAAAATAACAATCAATACAATGAAACACTTTAATCCAAAAAAGCCTATTCTAAGCAATTAGAATAGGCTATTTTGTATTAAAGTCCCCTTTGGGATTTAGGGGCTATTATTTTACTCTTTTCCAGACTTGACTACGTCCCATCAAAGACATACCAACAAAACCACGAATGTTTAGTGTATTATTATCTG
>JANYGM010000143.1 GCA_025362415.1 bacterium | reverse complement strand
TACATCAGACCCTTGCTCTGCCACTGAGCTACGCTTCTATGTAGTGAGTAGTGAAGTAGTGTTTAAGTGAGTAGTGGTTTATCTACGTCAATTTTGCTACTTTTTTAGTAGAAGCGGTTGGATTTGAACCAACGCACTAGGCACAAAAAAGCTATTTTCTTTCAAAAACTGTTAAATCTTACACTAAGGAGCGAAAAACTTATGCTAATATTCTTCATCACGCAATTTCATTCCTTCGGAGGGGAAGAATTTTCAGATGAAAAACGGTTTAACACTAAATTGATTAAGGCTAAAACTAACTCCAAAGGCAAAGATAATAGAAATTTCTATTAAACAATTACGAATTATCAATTACGAATTACGAATAAATATAAAGTCTTAATAATCAGTTTATTATATATTTTTATTTTTCTAAATTTTTCTAAAAATTTTGTATTGTTTAATTGTTTGTGTCGTCAGGTGTTTCCACCTGACGACAAATGCGCTTTTAGATTTTTCATTTTGGAGAAAATAATGATTTTTACGTTTTATTTTCTCCAAAAACCAGTATTGAAAAGCTATATTTGTTGTCAGGTGGAAACACCTGACAACACAAAGATAATGATACAGTATTTCGTACCTCGTACTTCCAACTTCGTACCTTACAACTTTCCTTCTGCTTTTTTCTTAGCTAAAAGTACGTTTAAAGCTGCTTGATAGCGTTTTGCATTTTGATTATGTTCTGAAAGTTTGATAGCAAAGTTATGATAACCAGAAAAATCTTCTTTGGCGCAAAAGAAGTAGAAATCTGTTTTTTCGTGGTTCAAAACGGCATCTAAACCACTAATAGTAGGCAAACGTATTACGCCAGGCGGCAAACCTTTGTATTTGTAGGTATTATAAGGTGAATCTGTGGCAAGATGCACGTTTAGCACTCTTTTTATGGTAAAATCTCCTGTTGCAAAAATAACGGTTGGGTCTGCTTGTAACAAATCTTTTTTAGCAAGTCTGTTCATATATACGCTTGCAACCCGTGGTTTTTCGTCTGTTTTTACGGTTTCTGCATCAACAATAGCCGCTAAAACTGCCACCTCAATAGGAGTGAGGTTGATAGCTTTTGCCTTTGCTAGACGTTCTGGAGTCCAAAACTTTTGGTATTCCTTGTGCATTTTCTCAAAAAAACCATCTAAACTAACATTCCAATAAACTTCATACGTATTAGGCAAAAACATAGCCATAATATTTGCAGAAGTAAAGCCGTATTTTTGTGTGTACTTATCATCATTTAGGGCTTTCAAAAGGTCTTCACGTTTTATGGTAACTTGTGGGCAAAGGCGGTCTGCAAGGTCTTCTTTTAGGCGAATATTATTAAAAATCACTTTTTGAGGTGCTTGTGCGCCTGCACGCAAATTGCGGACAAGTTTAATGTTATTCATATTTGTTTCTATTAAATACCTACCAGGCTTTACATTTTCTTGGTATTTTAGTATTTTGGACATAAAAGCAAAAGAGGTAACATTATAAATAATATCATTTTTTTTGAGAGAATCCAAAACGGTCTGAAAAGTTGCGCCTTGTGGCAAATAAAGGTAAACAGGTTTTTTCCCAAAACAAAAATTAGGACTGTTTGCGACTTGATAAGCATAAAATGAAAAACTAGAAATCAAAATAGCCAAAGAAACAAAGAGAACAAGCAAAATAGTGCGTTTGCGTGATGCTTTCGCTACTATTTTAGCGTGATTTTCTGAAAAATTTTCTAGTGAATTATTGTCGGAACTCATATATAATAATTGATTAAACTGATTAAAATTTTTGGGTGGAGAAAGATATATAGTAAATTTGGAAATAGGCGGATTTTTGTCGTATTTTGTACAAAAATAAGAACAAAATTGAGATTTCCAATAAAAAATGTAGAGATAAGGCATTGCTTTATCTCTACAATGAATGATATTTTTTTGTATTTATCTCACACTTCACAACTCATACCTCACACTTCAAAAGATGCTTCTTTCCATTCACCCAAAAAATCCAGATGAGCGCAAAATTAAGCAAGTTATTGATTGTCTTAAAAATGGTGGCGTAATTATTTATCCAACTGATACAGTTTATGGTATAGGTTGTGATTTACACAACCAACGTGCCATAGAACGTATTTGTGCTATCAAAAATATTAAACCAAAAAAAGCTAATTTTGCTTTTATCTGTAATGATTTGAGCCATATTTCAGAATATGCACGAGGACTTAGCAATGCTACTTTTAAGCTGATGAAAAAGGCTTTGCCTGGTGCTTTTACTTTTATTTTGGAGGCAACAAATAAAGTACCAAAAATATTGGATAACAATAAAAAAACAGTTGGTATTCGTATTCCAGACCATAATATTCCTAGAATGCTTGTAGAAAAATTGGGTAATCCGCTCATTACTACTTCTGTAGATGATGATGATTTGGTAGAATATATGACTGACCCAGAACTTATTTATGAAAAATTTGAGCATTTGGTGGATATTGTTATTGATGGTGGAGTGGGAGGGCTTTCGCTTTCTACTATTGTTGATGCTACAACTGATAGTTTTGAGATAATCAGGCAAGGCGCAGGTATTTTAGAAGATTTTATATAAATTTATTTTTGAGTTCAAAAATTGAAAATCCGCTTTTATGGCGGATTTTTTATGGTTTAAATAAAAATTAAATAAATAACTTTGATAATCAAAGTAAAGAAGTTGTAAATAAATATGGCATTTAAAAATTAAGTTTGGTGCAAAGGAGGGAGAGCGTTTGAATAGCTAAAAAATAATTATACAGAATATAAAAATATTTTATAAAAAATTAGGAAAAAATATAATATTGAACTTAATTTGTGCTAGAAATGAAATCTAAAAATTTAGAATTTTATTTTATCACAATCTGCGCTAGTAGTAGCATCAAGCAAAATCTATAACTTACTTAAATTTACCTAAATGAAAAACAAGTTCTTAATTTTTTTATTCTTACTGTCTTTTAACAATAGTTTTGCACAAAATGGCATAGTAAATTATGGTTTTATTGATGCTCTGGATTTAGGAAATGCGCAAGGTGAAGACTGCAATGCAGTTTTAAAATTTAATAAAAATAATAGTGTCTATGTTTCTGGTAAGGAAAGTTTAGAAAAAGCTACAGATAAAGATGCCCAAAAAATACTTAGTAATACAGATGGCTCTGCAGTAAAAATTTCTATGGGTATGCAAGTTACCCCAAATGGTAATCAGGTGATTATTGATAAAAAGCAAAATATCCTTTTATCCAATGATAATCCTATTCCTATGTCAAAGTTTTTTTTGAAAGAAGAAATCCCTACTTTTGATTGGAAAATCAATAATAAAGAAACCAAAAAGATTGGTAAATTTGAC
>JANYGM010000141.1 GCA_025362415.1 bacterium | reverse complement strand
ATTTTTGATGACGAATTTTTTTGATTGAATTACAAATATCTGTAACTTGTCAATCATTATGACACATCATTCTGATACTATCACCTTGATACTATCACTTTGATACCGTTACAAATAGGACTGCAAAAATAGTATTTTCTTTCTGATTTACCAAAAAATATTTCAAATATTTTCTATCTTTTTTATTTTAGTTATCAAAGTATGCAGAAATATACTATTTTTGCGTACTTTCGTATTTATAAGAAAATCTAGCGTGATTTTTGCGGCAATGCCCTAAACTCTCCAAGTAACTTTAAATACATTTGTATTGCTCCCTTTGGGATTGGGGGCTATTTTGCTGCAAAATTATTATCAACTACATAAATTTATCTCTATATCAATGATGAAAAATCAAGATGAAAATCAAAGGTTATCTATCAAATTTCTCCTAAATCTTACATTTGTTTTTTCATTAAGCCTCTTTGCGCTTAGTTCCTGCCAAGTGGGCGAAAGCAGTGCGCTTGTACCTAGCGCAGGGCGTGTAGGTGAGATAATGATAGTGATGGATTCTACCAAATGGAATTCTGAAATTGCCGTAACACTCAAAAAAATCTTAGCCTCACCCGCAGACGGAATGCTCAAAGATGAGCCAAGTTTTAAACTTAAATTCGTTCAACCAAAAGATTTTACAGGATTTTTCAAAAAACACAGAAACCTCCTTTTTGTAGCCACCACAGATAGCAAAACCGTTTCTGGTAGTCCAATGCAAAATATTTTTGGCGCAGAAGTTTTTAGAAAAGTAACTGCTGGTGAAGATGTCTTTATGTATATCAAAAAAAATACATTTGCTAAAAATCAAGAACTTATCTATGTTATTGCTGATTCTGACAAAAAATTAGTGGATAATTTGATAAAATCAAAGGATAGAATGAAAAATTATTTTGAGCAAGAAGAGTTTAGACGTATCACAGAAGGTTTTTCTACTAATAAATTGAGTGCTGATATTGCTTCCAAAATCAATAAAAAATTTGGACTGAATGCTATTATTCCTACAGGAATGGAAATTGTCAAAGAAGATTCTGCACAAAATATGCCTTTTATTTGGTTTGGTGACATCAAAAACAATGCCTACCAAAATATCTATATTTCTGCAAAACCTTACATCAATAAAGAAGATTTATCAGAGAAAAATCTTGTGTTGTGGCACAATGAATTAGGCAAAAAATATATTTCTATGGCTAGTTCTTATTTTACAATAGAAACAGAAGTGCAACCTTATTTTAAGACACAAACCCTCAATAATACATTTGTAGCAGATTTACGTGGAGCGTGGACACTTGAGAACCACACACGAGGTGGCACTTTCGTAAGCCTTACACGCCTTAGCACAGACAAAAAACGTATGATTTCTATTACTGCTTATGTTTATGCCCCAAGTGAAGACAAAATAGAGTTAATGAGGCGTTTGGAAGCCGTTTTGAGAACAATGATTTAAGAAATTGTCAGTTGTGAATGAACAGTTGCTGTAAAAGTTTCGTTGCAAATTTATACTAATTAGAGTTTTTATAACTTGATTATGAGCTATTTATGTAATAAATTACCTCTTAACCACCCCCAGCCCCTCCTTAGGAAGGAGGGGAGTTTTGTCCCCCTCCTTTTCAAGGAGGGGAGTTTTGTCCCCCTCCTTTTCAAGGAGGGGTTAGGGGTGGTTTTGATATTCATTTGTGCTAAACATTTGATAATCAAGTAATAAAAACTCTATTATGCCCAACGGTGATTTTGATTTTAATGTAATAATAATATCTATTTTGTATAATGCTCAAAATCAATATCTTAGCTTTCAGGTTGGGAGCGCAATAACCGCAGATGCAGACCCACAACAAGAATATGAAGAATGTTTACTAAAATCTCAAGCAATTAGGAATGTACTTGCAAAACTTTAATTATTATAAAACTTTGATTATTAAGCTCTTGCAAAAAGGTAAAGTTATTTCATTCTCACTCCTTAGAGATTTTTGGCTAATTTCGTTGATAAATGCCTTTTTGTGCGGTGATTTTGTATTCACGAGCCAATAAAGGCATTTTTTGGAATATTTTTGGAAGAAGGTTTTGTTTATCTACAATGATTTGAGGCATATCTTTTTTGAAATTATGATAAATTTCTGTCAAAACGAAATAATCATCTAATTTCTCAAAATGTCGGCTAGAAAGTTGTGCATTAAGGTAAGGCGTAGCAAGTGAAGCATAACGGTAAGCACTCAAATCAGTACCCAAAACAAGTATTTTCTTGTTTTTTAAGAGATTAGCTTGCATTTTGTTGTCTTCTGAAATAATTTCTCCACACAAAAAATACGTGTATTCTTCTGGCAAAATCTTCAAAATAATACTTGTTGTTCCTATCAAACTTGCTATAAAAATAAGTATCATTACTGTTTCTGCAATAAACCATTTTTGCGCTCCCAAAAAGTAAAAAGAACCAAAAAATACTATCACAGGTAAGAAAATATAAAAATTCATTCCACTGAAAATAGACCCCAAAAGCAACGAAATGCACATATTTAGTAAAGTCAAAAACATAATTTGCTGACATCTTAGCTGATAATTGGTGTAACGGTTGCTTTGCAAAATCATCAAAAAACCCAAAATAACCAGTGTAGCAGGCACTATCAGTACCAAAAGGATGCTAGAAGTAGCCAAATAATGTATATTTCCTAGAAAAAACATACTCAAAATACCATTTACAATAAAATCTTTTTCACCTCCTACCACAAAAAACAAACTCAAAATGAGCAAAAAAGGCAATAAAAATGCAAAAAACATCAGAATATAATCCCTTGCTTTTGTGCCTGTAAAGACTGCAAACACAAATAAAGGTAGTAAAAGCAATATAAAAAGCGGCAAATAAAACATCACTGCAAGCCCCAAATAAAAACCAATTTCAAAAGCCTGACTTTTACTTACGTTTTCGTTGAGATGCAAGAAAATATGCCTTATACTCAAAATAACGAAGGTTGTAGCCATCATCATAGGCGAGAGAATGAGCCAATCTAAAAACAAATTGGAAAGAATAAGGTACAAAAAAAGTGGTATAAGTGTTCGTTCTTCATATATTTTAGCACGAATAAAAGTGCTATTTAGTATAAGTCCTTGCATAAAAACCAAAATAGCAGCCAAAATATGCAAAGGAAGTATATTTTTGCCAAAACTACTACCCAAAAGCCAATAAACAAATGCAGAAAGCGGGCTTGTATCGTCCCAAATGCTGATATAAGGCATAAAACCCTCCTGCATACGTTCTGCAAGCGCAAGCCATTGAATTTCAGGAATAAGTAAAGGTATATTGTTCCACAAAAACAAACCACGAAGCAAGCAAAACAACACAAAAAGCATCAGCATACGCCCAATAGCATTGATTTTGAAGAAGGCAACCATAAATAATTAGGAATTTTTAGTTAGGAATTAGGAATGAATACAAAATTACATAATAAAACCTTATTTACAATGTTTGGGGCTGCCTTTTTATTAAATTTCTACTTTTTCTTTGTTTAGAATAATCTGCGTTAGCTCTTTGATTTTCCCTGCCGTTTCCTGCCGTTCTTGGTGTTTTAGCGTTAGCGACACCAACAACGAATTATATAGAACAATGTATTTTTTGGTAATTTTCATATTTTGGTTACTGTGAGGTATAAGAAAATAAAAATGTTTTAGTTATTGGTGCGCTGTTTGCTACGAGTTTGTTCTTTTATTGTATGTATGGAATAGCAGAAATTTGGGGTATGTTTACTTGTATCCAAGCCCAAAATATGCTTTTGATGACTATTGAGTTGTAGCTTCAAATCATATCTACTATCCATTCCTGCCGTTGTTGGTGTTCTAGCGTTAGCGACACCAACAACGAGCTCGTAGCAAACAGCGCACCAATAACTAAAACATTTTTATTTTCTTACACCTCACAGTAACCAAAATATGAAAATTACCAAAAAATACATTGTTCTATATAATTCGTTGTTGGTGTCACTAACGCTAAAACACCAACAACGGCATAA